>JAEWHG010000199.1 GCA_023387935.1 Bacillota bacterium | reverse complement strand
TATAGAATGACATGCGTAGAACTAGAGCTGTCTCATTGGGATAAAGTACAGCAGAGAGATAAATTAGTTGGTTGCTCTATAACAGGATGGCAGGATTTGGTTAATGCAACATCTATGGATAAAGAGGAACAGGCAAGATTACTTCAAACCTTAAGAAAGGCTGCAAGGGATGAAGTAGATGTATATGCTAGGGAAATCGGACAAAACGCACCTTTACTAGTTACCACTGTAAAGCCTGAGGGAACATTGAGTCAATTACCTACTGTATCTAGTGGTGTTCATTACTCTCATTCTCCTTATTATATAAGAAGAATAAGAATCAGTGCCCATGATCCACTAGTGAAGGTATGTGAGGATTTAGAATACCCGGTTTATCCTGAGGTTGGACAAGATTGGGATACTTGCTCTACTAAGGTTGTAGAGTTCCCAGTTAAAGCTCCAATTGGTAGAACGAAGTATGATATTTCTGCAATTGAGCAGCTAGAAAATTATAAATTATTTATGGAGAATTATGTGGATCACAATTGTTCTATAACTATTCATGTTAGGAACCATGAGTGGGACGAAGTAGAAGAATGGATATGGAACAATTGGGACGATGTTGTGGCACTTTCATTTTTAGCCTTGGAGGATAATTTCTATCAACTATTACCGTATGAAGCTATTGATGAAGCTGAATATAATGAGAGAGTTAGCAAAATGAAGCCATTTGTACCTTCTTTAATAAGTAAGTATGAAGAACAGGAAATGGATTTAGATATTGGTAATGATGGCTGTGATAACGGCATTTGTCCAATAAGATAGTTAAAAAGCATGTGCTAGAATAATTAGCACATGCTTTTTATATGAAAACTTTTAAGATCATATCAGGTGACTTTATTTAGCTGCTTTAGCAGCTTCAACTATTTTTTCGCTCATCATTTGAGGCACTTCCTCATATCGTACAAATTCCATTGTAAAGCTACCCCTTGCTTGCGACATAGATCTTAAATCTGTAGCATATTTAAACATCTCTGATTGAGGCGCTTCTGCAATTACTAATTGCATTCCATGAGGCTGTGGTTCCATACCTAAAATTCTACCTCTACGCTTATTTAAATCCCCCATAACATCTCCCATATACTCATCAGGGACTATTACATTAACTTTTACAATAGGCTCCAATAGTACAGGCTTAGCAGCTTCGATTCCCTTTTTAAAGGCTAGAGATGCAGCAATTTTAAATGCCATTTCCGATGAATCTACATCATGGTAGGATCCATCGTACAGAACTGCTTTAAGATTTACTACAGGATATCCTGCAAGTACTCCAGAATCCAAGCATTCTCTTAATCCTTTTTCTACGGCAGGTATATAGGAACGAGGAACGGATCCGCCAAATATTTCTTCAGCAAATTCGAAATCGCTAGCCGCAGGTTCAAATCGAATTTTAACGTCTCCGTATTG
This sequence comes from Bacillota bacterium, assembly GCA_023387935.1. Classification (GTDB taxonomy): domain Bacteria; phylum Bacillota; class Clostridia; order Peptostreptococcales; family Natronincolaceae; genus Alkaliphilus_B. The sequence continues at coordinate 21,858 of JAEWHG010000199.1, read as the reverse complement.
ACCATGGCCTCCTGATTGCTTTTTATGTTTTCCTTGAACATCGGATCGACCTTTAATAGTTTCGCGGTAAGGGACCTTAGGGTCTTTAAGATCAACGTCTACACCAAATTTATTTTTAAGCTTATTAGTGATTATCTTAATATGTAGTTCACCTTGACCATAGACAAGGGTCTGCTTTGTTTCCGAATTTCTCTCAAATAGGAATGATGGGTCTTCTTCGGATAGACGTTGCAGTCCAGAACTTATTTTTTCTTCATCGCCCTTTGCTTTTGGTTCGACACTTAAAGCAAGCTGTGGTTTAATAAATTCAATATTACTAAAAACAACAGGCTCATTTACACTACATAAAGTGTCACCAGTGTTTGTGTACTGTAATTTTGCTATTGCTGCAATATCTCCTGCTAAAACTTCTTTTACTTCAATTTGATTTTTTCCTCTTAATAAGAATAATGAAGTTATTTTTTCTTTTTCATCTTTATTTGCATTTAATACTTCTGTATCTGGAGTAAGTTTTCCTGAAATGACTTTTAAGATAGATATTTTACCAACGTATGGGTCTACAATTGTTTTAAATATTTGCGCAGAGAAAGGTTGATTTGGTTCTAAAGTCCGTTCTACAGTTTTATCCGTGTATGGATTGGTACCTTTCTTTGAAGGCATATCCATCGGTGATGGTGAGTAATCTATTAGCATATCAAGTAGGGTGTGCGTACCTATGTTTTTTGAGGAAGCTCCACAAATAACAGGAACTATATCACCATTAATAACACCTTTTCTTAAACCTTCTTGAATTTCTTTTTCTGTAAAAGTTTCGCCAGCAAAAAACTTTTCTAATAGAATTTCATCACTTTCAGCGACTGACTCTATTAACATCTCTCGGATTGATTGAGCTTGATCTAGTAAATTTTCTGGGATAGGCTTTTCTACACAATCTTTACCCGTATATTCTCTTGCTACCATTTTTACAACATTAATATTTCCAATAAAGTTTTCATTTTCACCAAGAGGAATTTGGAAAGGAGCTATTTTTTTTCCAAACTTTTCTCTTAGATCATTTAATACTTTATCAAAATTAGCATTTTCACGATCCATTTTATTAATAAATATAAATCTAGGCTTACTACTATCTGCTAAAAGATCCCATGACTTTTCCGTACCTACCTCTATACCGCTGGTAGCATCGACTAAAATAACAGCCCCGCCAGCAGCCTTTAGTGCACTTTGTACTTCGCCAATAAAGTCAAAATATCCAGGGGTGTCTAGAAGGTTAAGCTTGTAATTCTGCCATTCTATAGGGATAATGGATGTTCCAATGGATATACCTCTGGAGGCTTCTTCTTTATCAAAATCAGATACTGTATTTCCATCCTCAACTTTGCCCATACGATTAGTCAATTTTGCTGAATATACAATGGCCTCTGTTAATGTTGTTTTACCACAACTTCCATGTCCTAAAAAAGCAATGTTTCTAATTTGGTCAGCTTGATACGCTTTCATATCCCTTCCTCCTCGCAATTTATGTAATAGATTTTAGATTTATTCAAATATTCTATATATTTATCAGAATTCCTCTTTAATTTTAAAAAAATTTCAAAATACTATCCCTAAAAGGTAATTATTAATAATATATATAGATTTAGTCTCCAATATTAATAAAATTTTATGATCAAAGATGGCTTTGTAATAGCTAATATATTTTTCAGATTTAGTAATGTTATAAATTAAAGTATTTAGGGTATAAAAGAAGATAGTGGAAAATATGAAAAAATTAATAATTTGTTTAGATATTTATTCAAATTCACTGAAATTTTATAATTACTAAGTTTCATTAAATTTGTAAGAAAATTTAAGATCAATTATAATATTGTTAAATTTAAACATAATATAAATAGAGTTAGGTAACGGATTATTAAAGTAATAGGAGGAGAAAAAAATGCTTTGTGAAGATTGTAATAGTAAAGATGCAACTATGCGTATGACTAAGATTATAAACGGAAAAAAAGAAGAAAAAAACCTATGTGATGATTGTGCAAAGAAAAATGAATCCTTCAGCTTTGAAAGTGATTTCTCTATGCCTGGCCTTTTAGCAAGTTTGTTAGATGGAAATATAGCACCAAATATGAATATTACCTACAAGCAGAATAAAAAATGTCCCCAGTGTGGATCTACATATAATAATTTTAAAAGAAGTGGACGTTTAGGATGCGGTATGTGCTATAACACGTTTAATGAGTTACTATACCCTTTAGTTAAGAGAATACAGGGAAGCACTGTACATAATGGAAAGATACCAAAAAAATCTGGATCAACTATTAGACTTCGAAAGAACTTAAATGCTCTAAAGACCAAGCTGCATGAACTAATAGTTAAAGAAGAGTTTGAAGAGGCAGCAAGTATAAGAGATGAGATAAGAAAACTCGAAGACGAAATTGATAGTATATAGGAGGTGAGTGCTATGCCTAAGTGGCTAAAAGAAATGGGTCCGGAATCGGATATCGTTATTAGTAGTCGTATTCGTATGGCTCGAAATATAGAATCTATACCATTTCCTAATTATTTAGATGGTGAAAAATCCAAAGAAATTATTGAAATGGTTTATAAAACAATATCCAATGCTAATTTATTCTTTGAAAAGGACTTTAATCTTATAAAAATGAAAGAAAAGAATGGGATAGATAGATTAAATTATGTAGAAAAGCATTTAATAAGCCCTGCCCTAGCTAATAACATAATAGGAGGGGCTGCATTAATTAATAAAGAAGAGACCATAAGTATCATGATAAATGAAGAGGATCATATTCGAATTCAATGTTTACTTCCAGGATTACAGTTAGATGGATGCTTAGATTTAGGAGATAAAATAGATGATTTGTTAGAGGAAAACATTCAATATGCATTTGATGAACAATTAGGATATTTAACAGCTTGTCCTACTAATGTAGGAACTGGAGTTAGAGCTTCTGTTATGGTTCATTTACCTGCCCTTACTTTGACTGGTTATATTAAGGGGATTTTTCAAGTCGCTGGTAAAATAGGAATTGCTATTAGAGGTATATACGGTGAAGGGACTCAATATCTAGGGAATATTTATCAAATATCTAATCAGGTAACCTTAGGGTCATCTGAGGAAGAAATAATTAATAATCTTCGAAATGTTACTTTGCAGGTCATTCAAAATGAAAGAAATGCTAGGGATCATTTGTTAAAAACTAAAACAGTAGAAATTGAGGATCGGGTTTTTAGATCCTACGGAACACTAAAAACTGCTAGGTTATTATCGTCTAATGAAGCCATGGGATTAATTTCAGACGTAAAGTTAGGTGTTAATTTGAATCTAATAAATGAAGTATCTACAGAAAAATTAAATGAGCTTATTTCTATAATACAGCCTGGCTATTTACAAAAGTACTTTGAATCAGAATTACCAGGTATTGAAAGAGATATAAAAAGGGCACAATTAGTAAGAGAAAAGATATAGATATAAAAAAATTTTAGGAGGGATATATATGGCAATGTTTGGAAGATTTACTGAACGAGCTCAAAGAGTTATTAATCTTTCTCAACAGATGGCTCAACAGTTAGGACATAGCTATGTAGGGACAGAACATTTATTATTAGGAATTATTAAAGAAGAAGAAGGAATTGCTGCTAAAGCATTAAAAAATCTAGGGATAGGAATGGAAAATATTCAACAAATAATTGTGCAATCAATAGGGGTAGGAAACAAACCTGTAGAGCTATTAGGATATACTCCGCGTACGAAAAAAGTATTTGAGCTTAGTGTTGCAGAAGCTAGAAACTTAAATCATAATTATGTTGGAACTGAGCATTTGTTATTAGGATTGATAAAAGAAGGGGATGGAATTGCATCTAAAATTCTAATGCAGCTAGGAGTTAATCTGCAAAATGTTAGGGAGGAAGTTCTTAAGCTTTTAAAAGCTGGAACAGGGTCAACAAATTCTAAAGTTTCATCAGTTGACAGTAATAAAGACACACCAACTTTAAATCAATTTGGTAGAGACCTTAATGAGCTTGCAAGGGAAGGAAAGATTGATCCTGTAATTGGAAGATCTAAGGAAATTGATAGAGTAATACAGGTGTTAAGTCGTAGAACAAAGAATAATCCTTGTCTAATAGGTGAGCCAGGAGTTGGTAAAACTGCTGTGGCGGAAGGATTAGCTCAAAAGATCGTAGAAGGAAATGTTCCAGACATATTAAAGGATAAGAGAGTAGTTACATTGGATTTGGCATCCATGGTGGCGGGTGCTAAATATCGTGGAGAGTTTGAAGAAAGATTAAAAAAAGTAATGGAAGAACTTCGTCAGGCAAGCAATGTAATACTATTTATAGATGAAATGCATACCATAATTGGTGCAGGTGCAGCAGAGGGTGCTATAGATGCTGCCAATATATTAAAGCCAGCCTTGGCAAGAGGAGAAATGCAAGTAATAGGAGCAACAACCTTAAATGAATATAGAAAGCATATCGAAAAGGACGCAGCTCTTGAGAGAAGATTCCAACCTGTTACAGTAGAGGAACCGACAGTTGAAGATACTATTAAGATCCTGGGAGGATTAAGAGATAAGTATGAGGCTCATCATGGGGTCAAAATTACAGATGAAGCTTTAAAGGCAGCTGCTGAGCTTTCAGCAAGGTATATTACGGATAGATTTTTACCTGATAAGGCTATAGATTTAATCGACGAAGCTGCATCTAAGGTTAAAATATTTACCGTTACTACACCTCCAGATTTGAAAGACTTAGAAGGAAAGCTAGAAGAACTTTCTAAGGAAAAGGAAGAAGCCATTAGCGTGCAAGACTTTGAAAGGGCTGCTAAATTAAGAGATGAAGAAAAACAAGCAAATAAAGAATTAGAAGAAAGAAAATATACTTTAAAGAATAGAGATAAAGATGCCATAGTTTCTGGAGAAGAAATAGCTAATATTGTGTCTGATTGGACTGGAGTTCCTGTAACTAAGCTTCAACAGGAAGAGTCTGAAAAGCTACTGAATATGGAAGAAGTACTTCATAATAGAGTAATAGGCCAGCAAGAGGCAGTAAAGTCTATTGCAAGGGCAATTAGAAGAGCTAGGGTTGGACTTAAAGATCCTAAAAAACCGATTGGTTCTTTCATATTTTTAGGGCCTACTGGAGTAGGAAAAACGGAGTTATCAAAGGCGCTGGCAGAGACCATATTTGGAGACGAAAATGCTATGATTCGTATTGATATGTCAGAGTACATGGAAAAACATACGGTTTCAAGACTAATTGGATCTCCTCCAGGCTACGTAGGCTTTGATGAAGGTGGACAGCTTACAGAAAAGGTTAGAAGAAAACCGTATTCTGTAATACTATTCGATGAGGTGGAAAAAGCCCATCCAGATGTATTTAATATATTATTGCAAATATTAGACGATGGGCGTTTAACAGATGCTCAAGGTAGAACTGTTGATTTTAAAAATACTGTAGTTATTATGACCTCCAACGTAGGCGCACACACCATAAGAAAGCAAAAAACTTTAGGCTTTTCTGCTAGTCAGGATGATTTAGCGCAAAATGAGTATGAAAAGATGAAAGAAAATGTTATGGAGGAGCTTAGAAGAACTTTTAAGCCTGAATTTCTAAATAGAATAGATGATATTATAGTATTCCACGGATTGGAAAGAGAGCACATTGGAGAAATAGTAGATTTGATGTTAAAGGATTTAAGGAAGAGATTAAAGAATTTAAATATTACACTTGAAATAAGTGATAGTGCGAAAAATTATATTGCAGATAAAGGATTTGATCCTCAATTTGGTGCAAGGCCTCTGAAAAGAGCAATACAAAAAATGGTTGAAAATCAATTATCTGAAGAACTGTTGAAAGGTACGATTACGTCAGGCAGTGAAGTATTAGTTGATTTATTAGATGATAAACTTATCATTAAACCTAAGATAGCTTTATCTTAGAAATAGAAAGAGACATACTTTTTATAGGACAGTTTAACTGTCCTATTTTTATGCTACAATATAAATATAGAGAAAATAGAAACGGGTGATTATATGGCAAAGGTTAAAAGTAAATTTGTATGTCAGGAATGCGGATATGAGAGTGTAAAATGGATCGGAAGGTGTCCGGGATGTAGTAATTGGAACACTATGGAAGAAGAAATCGTAGAAAGCAAAAAGGATTTTAAACGATCGCCTACAATTGTTAGTCAATCTAAGCCTCAGCCTATAAAAGATGTTAAATCGGGTGCTTACGAAAGATATGATACTCAAATTAATGAGTTGAATAGGGTTTTAGGAGGAGGATTAGTAAAGGGGTCTCTAACATTAATAACTGGGGAACCAGGTATAGGAAAGTCAACTCTAATACTACAGGCAAGTAGCACAATTGCAGAAAAATATGGCAAGACCCTTTACGTATCAGGTGAAGAATCTGAGGAGCAAATAAAAATGAGAGGTGAAAGATTAAATTCTCTTTCTGATAATTTATATATAGTTTCTGAAACGAATGTAGATGTTATAGAAAAGTATATTGAAGAGTATGAACCAGTTTTTGTTATTATAGATTCCATACAAACATTATTTAAAGAAGATCTTACTTCGGCTCCAGGCAGTGTTTCTCAGGTTAAGGAATGTGCTAATAATTTAATGAGAATTGGTAAATCTAAAAGTATACCAATGTTTATAGTAGCACACGTTACAAAGCAGGGAGAACTGGCAGGACCTAGAGTTTTAGAGCATATGGTTGATACAGTACTGCATTTTGAGGGAGAAAGAACTCAGGAATTTAGAATACTAAGAGCTTTAAAAAATAGGTTCGGTACAACTAGTGAAATTGGGGTTTTTGAAATGAGAGAAGAAGGATTAGTTGAAGTTAGTAATCCCTCTGCTATGTTTTTAGAATCATTAACCCCAGAAGCAGAGGGAGCTATTGTAGTTGCAACTGTTGAAGGCACTAGACCTTTATTGGTAGAAATACAAGCCTTGGTAGCGCCAACAAATGCTGGATTTGCAAGACGAACTGCTGTTGGAATAGATTTGAACAGATTAAATTTAATTATTGCTGTTTTAGAAAAGAAAATAGGCCTTCCTTTAATGAATCAAGACATCTATGTCAATGTGGTTGGCGGATTAAAACTAGAAGGGACCTCGGCAGATTTAGGTGTTGCTATGGCTATTTATTCTAGTATGAGGGGTATGTCTATTCCATCAAGAGAAATGGTTGCTATGGGAGAAATAAGCTTAACTGGAGAGCTAAGGCCGATTAGTCATTTAGAGAAAATGATGAAGGAAGCTGAAAAAATGGGGTTTTGCAAATCTATTATACCTCAAAAAAACAAGTTTAAATTCGAAGGGAATAGCATGAAATATAAGAGTGTGAATACATTAAAAGAAGCCCTAGAAGTACTATCGTAGAACTAATAAAATAGGGAATAAGTAGGAATTTAGATAAATTTGTATTAATATGGAATGCAGTATAGATTAATTGAAAGAATAATGTTAAAATTAGTAATCGTAGGGAAAAATATAGATTATAGTATTAAACAGGTTGTAAGGGAGGCAGAATTTTTTGAAAGAATCACGAGTGGAAGATAGCCAATTATTGGATGCTATTAAAATGGTAGCTCCAGGAACTCCTTTAAGGGAAGGCTTGGAAAATGTATTAAAGGCAAAAACCGGTGCACTTATAGTTATTGGTGATAGTGAAGATGTAAAAGAAATGATAGATGGAGGTTTTGCCATAAATGTAGATTTTTCCCCAGCATACTTATATGAGCTATGTAAAATGGATGGAGCCATTGTTTTAAGTAATGATAGCAAAAAAATTCTGTATGCGAATACACAAATAATGACTGATCCATCAATCTACTCTGCTGAAACAGGAACGCGCCATAGGACTGCTGAGAGGGTAGCCAAAGCAACTGGACAAGTGGTTATTTCAATTTCACAGAGACGGAATATTATTTCGTTATATAAAGGATATAGTAAGTATATTGTGCAGGATACTAATAAAATTTTAACTAAAGCGAATCAGGCTATTCAAACCCTTGAAAAATATAAAGTTGCTCTAGATCAAGCGATGATAAATCTAAGTGCTTTGGAGTTTGAAGATTTAGTTACTGTCTATGATGTAGCTACTGTTATACAAAGAACTGAAATGGTTATAAAGGTTGTTCAGGAGGTAGATAAGTATATTTATGAACTGGGCAATGAGGGCAGATTGGTAAGTATGCAGATGAAAGAGTTAGTTGCAAATGTGGTAGAGGATGGTAAATACGTAATTAAGGATTATAAGCTGAGTCTAGAAACGGATGAAAACGCCATTCATAAAACATTACGTGGATTAACCTCAGAAGAACTGTTGGATTTATCAGCCATAGCAAAAAATTTAGGTTATGGGTCAAATATTAATGCATTGGATATTTCAGTATCTACTAGAGGATATAGAATTTTAAATAAAATACCTAGGTTACCTTTAGCAGTAATTGATAATTTACTAAAACAGTTTCCTAACTTTCAGAAGATACTTAAAGCATCTACGGACCAATTAGATGATGTTGATGGTATTGGTGAGGTTAGAGCTAGAGCTATTAAAGAAGGCTTAAGAAGATTGCAAGAACAAGTGCTTCTAGATCGGCATATATAGTTAAATAATTGGATAATTATAATGAAAGGGATGAAGAATTTTCTTCATCCCTTAGTAATATGTATATTATAGCAGCCCATATTTTCCTAGTGTTTTTAATTGAGAAGCGTAATTTTCTAACATATCATCTATATTCATATTAAATGTATTACAAAGCGCTGTAATGTAAAATATGTTAGTAGATATTTCTTCACCAATTTTTTCTTTACAAGCATCACATAAATAACCTTCAACATGGTTGGACATGTAGTTCTTTAATTCTGAAAATGAAATATCCCCTGGCACACTTTGTTTTTTGCTATTAATCTGAATACAACCACAATCAGTAACGGATTTTACTACAGCACGATTAATCTTAGCACTACTTTCTTGAATTTTACTTAAAACGTCTAAAACACTTTTATGCCTTATTAAAACATCATCTACCTGATCTTGAAATTGATTAAATGAAAATTGGTCCATGTGTTCAACTCCTAAAGTCTTTTTATTGTTTAACTAAAATCTAAGATATAAATCATTGTTATATAAATTTTACTTTAATTATACTTTTAGATTGTTGTATTTGTCAATGTAGCTACAAAAAAATATTATTTAAGAAGTATAAAAATATTAAGCTTTTCATTAAATTTACATAAAATAATATTTGACAAGCAATAAATCCTGTGATAAAATTATCGTTTTGCTTGACAAATCAATAGATGTATTGTATACTAACTTTAAAGTAAATCGCCATTTTCTAGGAGGGTCAAATATGTTTAACATTGGAGAAAAAATTGTCTATCCTATCCATGGTGCTGGTGTGATAGAGTCTATTGAGGAGAGAGAAATTCTAGGTGAAAGAAGAAAATATTATATAATGAAAATGCCTATTGGAGATATGCAAGTTATGATCCCTCTAGATAACATGGAGGATATAGGTATTAGAAAAGTAATTGATTCTGAAGAAATTGAAAACGTGTTAGCAGTTTTAGCATCAGATACGACTAAAATGCATCAAAATTGGAACAGAAGATATCGTGCTAATATGGATTTGATTAAAACTGGAGATATTTATGAAATCGCAGATGTTGTAAGAAACTTAACTCTAATGGATAAAGAAAAAGGATTGTCCACTGGAGAAAGAAAAATGCTTAGTAATGCGAGACAAATTTTGTTGAGTGAAATTGTACTTGTAGCTGAAATATCAGAAGAGGAAGCAACTAATCTTATTGAAACTGTTATTATGCAACAGAATATGCCCGATACAGCTTTATAAAAAATTATCTTTAAGTAAGGTATAGAGTTTTGGAGATACGGAAACTTCACTTTGAAAGATATACAAAAAGAAGTTTCCTATTTATTTGTAAAAATATTTACAGCATTTACTTTTAAAAATAATTCTTTAGGGCATAATGAATGAATAGGAGGTGAATCTAATGATAAATAAAATAATCCGAGGAATTTTGACCGCTCTCGGGGCTGTAACTGGCATAGCTTTATATATGTATATTGTCAATGCCATGGCTATGGTAAATATTACTAGTGATGTAAAAAGCTATATGATAGGAATTATAATTTCAGCATTAACAAGTGGTGCAATGATGTTTATTCTATCACCTTGGTTGATTAGACAAGGAAGGAATACTGCTAATTGGATAGAACGCGAGTTATCTAAAGTCCCTACGGTGGACATTGTCTTAGGATCTGTAGGATTAATTATTGGACTTATAATTGCTTATTTAATTAGCAACTTAGTTATTGGAATTATACCATTCACTATATTTGGTTCTATTTTATCTACATTAATCTATATATTTATGGGATATTTAGGTATTAAGGTCGCAACTAGGAAGGTTATTGAGCTACCGAATATACAGGAAATATTTAAGAAAAATTTACTTAAGGAACGTAGTTCTAAAAAAGACTATCAAGGTTCTCCTAAGGTTTTGGATACTAGTGTAATAATTGATGGGCGGATAGCAGATATTTGTAAAACGGGATTTGTCGAAGGGCCGTTAATTATTCCAGGATTCGTACTTGAAGAATTAAGGCATATAGCTGATTCTTCAGATGCACTGAAACGTAATCGTGGAAGAAGAGGATTGGACATTTTAAATATGATCCAAAAGGAATTAGATATTGAAGTAAAAATGTATGAAAAGGATTTCCCTGATATTGCAGAAGTAGATTCTAAATTATTAAAGCTAGCTCAGGTATTAGAAGGTAAGGTTATAACGAATGATTATAATTTAAACAAGGTAGCTGAGTTTCAAGGTGTACCTGTACTTAATATTAATGAACTTGCAAATGCAGTTAAGCCGGTAGTATTGCCTGGTGAAGAAATGCTCGTACAGGTAGTAAAAGATGGTAAAGAATCTGGGCAAGGATTGGCTTACTTGGATGATGGAACGATGATCGTTGTGGAAAGTGGCAAAAAATACATTGGTCAAACGATAGATGTGCTAGTAACCAGTGTGCTTCAAACGGCAGCTGGACGTATGATATTTGCAAAACCAAAAGCCTTAGTAGATAAATCTGCATAAAAAGCTGAGATAATCCGAAATTATAAACTTAAAATTTTAAGTGCTCAGAAAACAAACCTCCTCGATGTATATCAAGGAGGTTTGTTTATATTTATTAATTATTTATTTATATTGGTTATCTCTATATATAATTTTACTTTAAGAAACATGATCATTATCTTATAATTAGAATAAGTAAAATACATACAAAAGAAGGTGGAAGAAATTTTGAAGGCCAGTGTTATTATTGTAGCAGCAGGAAAAGGAAGTAGAATGGATAGAGGGTATAATAAGCAATATATAATTTTAGAAGATAAGCCTATCATTGCTCATACCATAGAGGTTTTCGAAAATAATAACTTAATAGACGAAATAATTTTGGTTGTGGGTAAAGGCGAGGTGGAGTTAGTTAAGGAGAGTATAATAAAAAAATATAATTTTAATAAGGTTACTAAAGTTGTAGAAGGTGGAAAAGAACGTCGGGATTCTGTTTATAATGGGCTAAAACATGTAGATTCTAGGTGTTATGTTACATTAGTACATGATGGAGCTAGACCTTTTATAACTTCTGATATCATAGAGGAAGGTATAGCTGTCGCCAAAGATATGGGAGCATGTATTACTGCTGTTCCCGTAAAAGATACGATTAAAGTAGTAGATGTAAATATGAATGTGATGGATACTCCTAATAGAGAAGAACTGAGGGCTATTCAAACACCGCAGTTTTTTAAATATGATTTGCTTTTAAAAGCATATGATAAATTAGAGAATAGTGATATGATTGCAACTGATGATGCTATGCTTGTTGAAAAATTGGGATGTGTTGTAAAGGTTATTAATGGAAGCTATGAAAACATAAAAATTACAACTCCTGAAGACCTAATATTAGGTGAAGGAATTTTAAGGATGAGAAAGGGGGAACAATAAAATGAGAGTAGGAATAGGATATGATGTACATAGGCTAGTAGAAGATAGAAAACTAATAATTGGTGGTGTTCATATTCCATACGAAAAAGGATTGTTAGGACATTCCGATGCAGATGTTCTACTTCATGCCATTAAGGATTCTATTTTAGGGGCTGCTGCCCTAGGAGACATAGGGAAGCATTTTCCTGATACAGATGAAAAATATAAGGGGGCAAATAGTCTAGAACTTTTACATCATGTTGGAATATTGATTGAAGATAAAGGTTATATTGTTAATAATGTAGATGCAACTATTATTGCTCAAAAACCCAAAATGGCACCATATATAGATGAAATGAGAAAAAACATTGCAGAAGCTCTAAAGATTGAAATAGACATGGTAAATGTTAAGGCAACAACTACAGAGGGGCTAGGTTTTGTGGGGAGTGGAGAAGGTATAGCTTCTAATTCAATAGCTAGTATTATTAAAAAATAAATATATAATTTTTAGATCATATTTTTAGTTGATAAACTAAAAGATTAATAAAAATTATTGACATTATATGAATAATTGGCTATTCTATTAAAAAGAATATGTATTAATAATAACAAAGTCATTATGTAAATTTTATAATTATAAATCTATGATAGGAAATAGTAGGAAATGATGCTTTGCAGAGAGAAAACCGTTGGTGGAAGGTTTTTAAGCTTTAGTTTTTGAACCAGTCCTTGAGTGAAGAATTGAAAAAAGTAGATTCTTCCGGTCCGTGCCGTTATACGTTAAGAGAACCTTTTTAGGTTAATTAGAGTGGTACCGCGGGTGAATATAATCTCTCGTCTCTATTATGTATAGAGATGAGGGATTTTTTATTGTTTAAGAAGTGTTGCTATTGCAGTAATGTAATTTTATTTTGCAATGTATAAAATAGGAAGGAGATATCATATGTCGAAAAAAGATAAGCAATTTGTTGAAGAAATTACCCCAATGGAGGTAGATTTTGCACAGTGGTACACAGATGTAATCAAAAAAACAGATTTAGTTGATTACTCACCGGTTAAGGGATTTATGGTTATTAAGCACTATGGATATGCAATTTGGGAGAATATTCAAAGTTATATGGATCAAAGATTTAAGGAAACAGGGCACAAAAACTGTTATTTTCCACTTCTTATTCCAGAAAGCTTATTAAAAAAAGAAGCGGAGCACGTAGAAGGATTTGCGCCTGAAGTGGCGTGGGTTACTCATGGTGGAGACGAAGAATTAGGAGAAAGACTTTTAATTAGACCAACATCGGAAACTATTATTTGTTCTATGTATTCAAAATGGTTAACATCCTACAGAGATTTACCATTCTTATACAATCAATGGTGTAATGTTGTGCGTTGGGAAAAAAGCACAAGACCATTCCTTAGAACTTCTGAATTCTTATGGCAAGAGGGACATACACTACATGAAACCTATGAAGAAGCACAAGCAGAAACTATGCAGATGTTAAATATCTACAAAGAAACTGCTGAAGAACTACTTGCAATGCCAGTTGTAGTAGGTCAAAAGAGCGAGAAAGAAAAATTTGCCGGAGCATATGCTACATATACCATGGAAGCTTTAATGCATGATGGTAAAGCGCTTCAAGCGGGTACATCTCATAATCTAGGCCAACATTTTACAACAGCATTTGATATTACTTACTCTGACAGAAATGGAGAACTTAAACATCCTTACCATACATCTTGGGGTGTTTCTACAAGATTAATTGGTGGAATTATTATGGTTCATGGTGATAATAGAGGTCTTGTATTGCCTCCAGGTGTGGCTCCTGTTCAAGTTGTAATCGTTCCAGTAGCTTCCCACAAAGAAGGCGTATTAGACAAAGCTAATGAACTCTTTAGTCGATTAAAGGGCAAGTTTAGAGTTGAATTGGATGATCGTGATAACTATTCTCCAGGTTGGAAGTTTAATGAGTGGGAAATGAAGGGTGTTCCAATAAGAATAGAAATAGGCCCTAGAGATATAGAAAATAATCAAGCAATGCTATTTAGAAGAGATGAACTAGAAAAGGAAGCGATCTCTCTAGATAATTTAGAAGAAGCAGTAGAAAAATTATTGAAAGATATAAACCATAATTTATTATATAAAGCTAAAAAGATGAGGGATGAAAAAACCTATATCGTAAAAACCTTCGATGAGATGAAAGAGGTTATGGAAATAAAACCTGGCTTTGTTAAAGCTATGTGGTGTGGAGAAAGAGAATGTGAAGAACATGTTAAGGCTGAAACTGGTGTTACTATAAGATGTATTCCATTTGAGCAGGAGAATTTAGGACACACCTGTGCATTCTGTGGTAAAGAAGCGAAACACATGGTATATTTAGCTAAAGCATATTAGTAAATTTATTAAAAGCCTTTGGGATGTCCAAAGGCTTTTAATAGTATAAAGTGGGTATAGTGTGGTAAAATAAATAAAATAGGTAAGTGAGGTGTAAACATGAAAAACAATAAATTATTAAAGCATATATCCTTGGTTATAGCATTTATTTTTATATTTAGTATTTTTGTATATGCGGATAGCAGTACCGTTGTAACCTTAGGTAAGGATTTGAATACGAACCAGAGAAAACAAATATTGGATATTTTCGGAGTAAATGAGGAGGAAATAACCATAATTGAAGTTAATAACCAAGAAGAAAGAGCCTATTTAGAGGGTGTAGCTACGGAGGCCCAGCTTGGCAAAATAACTATGTCCTCGGCTTATGTACAGCTATTAGAAGAAGGTTCTGGAATTGAAGTAGAGACCTACAATATATCTTGGGTAACTAGAGAAATGTATCAAAGTGCATTGGTTACAGCAGGTGTAAAAGATGCTAGGGTAATTGCCGCTGCTCCATTTCCAGTTTCGGGTACAGGGGCACTTACTGGAATAATAAAGGCATTCGAACAGGCTACTGGAGAAAGAATTAGTGAAGAACAGAAAAAAGTAGCCAATGAGGAAATTGTTCAAACAGGAAAACTTGGAGAGGAAATAGGTAAAGAAAAGGCGACTGAATTAATCAGAGTAGTAAAAGAAGAGGTTATTGAAAAGAGATTAAAAAATCCAGAAGAAATAAAGAAAGTAGTAGTAGATATAGCGGCACGTTTAGATATTAATTTACACATGGATCAAATCGAAGAAATAGCTGGCCTAATGAAGAAAATTAACAGCTTAAATTTAGATACAAAAGAGATACGGGAGCAACTTAAGGGTATAAGTGAAAAAATAGATCAAACTTTAAAGGATAATGAAGAAGTAAAGTCTTTGCTACAAAAAATTATAGATATGATAAATGATTTATTTAAATCTTTATTTGGTATGCTATGGGATAAATAAGGATTTCGGTGTTAAAAAACAACCTTTTCTTGATTGAAATAAAGGAATAGGTTATAATAATATGATATTATAGGGTAAATTGGAGGGATAAAATGTCTGTAAGAGTGAGATTTGCACCAAGTCCGACAGGGTTTGTACATATAGGGAGTTTAAGAACAGCATTATATAATTATTTGTTTGCTAGGAAAAATAATGGCAAATATATTCTAAGGGTAGAGGACACTGATCAAAGTCGTTACGTTGAAGGAGCAATCGAGGGAATGCTTCGTTCTATGGAATGGGCTGGAGTTAACCACGATGAGGGTGTCATTTTAAATGGTGAGCATTTAGGACAAAGAGGTGATTTTGGGCCTTACATTCAGTCTGAACGGTTAGATATTTATAAAAAATATATTAAAACTCTATTAGACAATGGTTATGCTTATTATTGTTTCTGCTCTAAGGAACGATTAGATGAAGTAAGAGAAAAACAAAAATCGGAGGGTTTTACTGCTGGTTACGACGGTCATTGTCGCGATCTTTCCAAAGAAGAGGTAGAGGAGAAATTAAAGGATGGTCATCCTTATGTTATTCGATTAAAATTACCAGAAAACAAAGATATTAAATTTTGTGATATAGTTCGTGGTGAAGTAGTTATGAATACTGCAGATTTAGACGATCAGGTATTGATGAAATCAGATGGCTTCCCAACATACCATTTTGCCGTAGTAGTTGATGATCACCTAATGGGGATTACACACGTAATTCGTGGTGAAGAGTGGCTACCTTCTACACCAAAGCATGTATATTTATACGAAGCTTTCGGATGGCAAGCGCCACAGTATGTACATTTGCCAAATATTTTAAATGCGGATCGTAAAAAATTGAGCAAGCGACAAGGGGATGTTGCTGTAGAGGATTTCTTAAAGAAAGGGTATCTACCGGAAGGCTTAGTAAACTATATTGCTCTAATAGGCTGGAGTCCTGAAGATAACCAAGAAATTTTCTCTATGAAGGAACTAGAGGAAAGCTTTTCCTTAGAAAGAGTTTCTAAAAGTGGGGGAGTTTTTGATGTCAATAAACTAAACTGGGTAAATGGACATTATATTAGAGAGAGCAATGTAGAGCGTATTACAGACCTAGCTATTCCTCACTTAATAGAAGCTGGTTATATTACAGAAGCTGATGTTAAGGAAAAATATGAGTGGCTAAAGGACTTAGTAAGCGTATTGCAGGATAGAATCTCATACGTTGCAGAAATTAAGGAAAAGTCGGAGATTTTCTTTAAAACAGAAATTCAGCTAAAGGATGATGAGTCTAAAGAACTTATTAAGGTAGAACATTTACCTCAGCTGTTAGATGTGCTTAAAGTTAAGGTAGAAGAAGCTGAAGTTATAGATGAAGAATTCGGCAAAAAAGTATTTAAGGAAATTCAAAAGGAAACTGGTATTAAGGGACCAAATTTGTTTAAGCCAATTCGAGTAGTTTTAACTGGAGAGGTACATGGTCCAGATTTACCTTTAGTTATGAAAGTTTTAGGTAGCGAAAATATACTTAAACGCATACAATATATAAAAGATCATTTAATTATGGCCTAATCTGATTTTATGACCTAACCCGATTTGCACGGCAAATCGATGGTAGGTCAAAGGCAATGAGCACCAAATTTAATATTAAAAGGCAAAGAACAGAATAAGTAAGTCTATACTCCTTGCAAGAGAGAAGCTGTCATTGGCTGAAAGCAGCTTTCAAGAAAAGGTAGACCCAAATGCGTCTGGGAGCTATGGCTTGAAATTTATAGTAGGGCTAATCGGGTTGTTCCGTTAAAAACTTGGAGTGGGATGGCTTTGCTATCCAACCAGAGTGGAACCGCGGAATAAAATCGCCTCTGAATTTTCAGGGGCGGTTTTTGTTTTTTGTGAAAAGTAGGATAATATTTTGTGTTGGGAGGAAGGCTGGTATGATGAAATTCTTTAGAATAATTAGAGAAGATATTAATGCAATTCTTGAAAGAGACCCTGCTGCAAGGAGTATAGTTGAAGTATTACTATGCTATCCAGGTCTTCATGCTATTATGATTCACCGCCTTTCTCATGCTTTGTATAAAAAAGGGCTAGTACTTCTTCCAAGGGTTATTTCAAATATAGCAAGATTTTTCACAGGAATTGAAATACACCCTGGAGCTAAAATAGGAAAAAGAGTTTTTATTGACCATGGAACAGGGGTGGTAATAGGAGAAACTGCTGAGGTTGGTGACAATGTAACAATTTATCAGGGTTCTACTCTAGGGGGAACTGGAAAAGAAAAAGGGAAAAGACATCCAACCATAGGGAATAATGTTGTAATTTCTTCTGGTGCTAAAATTTTAGGCCCATTTACTGTAGGGGATAATTCAAAAATTGGAGCGGGATCCGTAGTATTAAAAGAGGTTCCACCAAATTGTACCGTTGTAGGTGTGCCTGGAAGAATTGTAGTTAAGGATAATGTAAAAATAAGCAGTAGCGAAAATAATATAGATTTAGATCAGGTTAGATTACCAGACCCTATTATGGATGAAATAGTGTATTTAAGGAATAAGCTTTTAGAACTTGAGAACAAAACTATTGAACTGGAGGAGAAGAAACAATGAAACTGTATAACACACTAACTAGGAAAAAAGAAGATTTTATACCACTAGTACCAGGAAAGGTTAAGATGTATGCTTGTGGACCTACTGTATACAACTACTTTCACATAGGTAATGCTAGAACATTTATGGTATTTGATGCTTTGAGAAGATACTTAAAATACAGAGGTTTTGATGTAACCTTTGTACAAAATTTCACTGATGTTGATGATAAAATAATAAACAAAGCTAATGAAGAAGGTGTATCTCCAGAAGAGATAAGTGAGCGATTTATAGAAGCTTATTTCTATGATGCTGGAACACTAGGAATAGAAAAAGCAGATATTCATCCGAAGGTAACTGAGAATATGACAGAAATAATAGAGTTTATCGAAAAATTAGTAGATAAAGGCTATGCTTATGAATCCAGTGGAGATGTTTATTTCGATGTATCTAAATATAAGGAGTATGGAAAACTTTCAAAGCAAAGCTTGGATGACCTGCAGGCTGGTGCCAGAATTGAAATAAATGAGCAAAAAAGAAATCCTCTAGATTTTGCACTTTGGAAAGGCGTAAAACCTGGTGAGCCTAGTTGGGAAAGTCCTTGGGGATTAGGTAGACCAGGGTGGCATATAGAGTGCTCCGCTATGTCTAAAAAGTATTTAGGGGAAACTATAGATATTCATGGTGGTGGTGGCGATTTAGTTTTTCCTCATCATGAAAATGAAATTGCGCAAAGTGAGGCTTGCTCAGGAAAAACCTTTGCAAACTATTGGCTGCATGTCGGATATTTAAATGTGGATAACAAAAAAATGTCTAAATCATTGAATAATTTCTTTACACCTAGAGAAATTGCTGAGGAATTCGACTTGGAAAACCTTAGATTCTTCATGTTGTCTGCCCACTATAGAAATCCGATTAACTTTAGTAGAGAATTGCTGGAAGCTGCAAAAAATGGATTAGATAGATTGTATACAGGAAAAAGTAATTTAGAGTATCTATTAGAAAGAGTTGAGGATGTGCTTCCTACTGAAGAGGAGCTAGTATGGAGTAATGGATTAGCTTCATATAAAAAACGCTTTCAAGAGGCTATGGATGACGATTTTAATACTGCCGATGGTATCGCTGTTATTTTTGATTTGATTAGAGATATAAATACAAATGTATCTGAAAATACGACTAAGAAAACCCTACAAGAAGCTTATGCTTTATTTATGGAGCTAACTGGAGTTTTAGGTCTATTAAGCAGGAAAGACGAAGTGTTAGAAGAAGAAATTGAACGACTTATTGAAGAGAGGCAAAATGCTAGAAAAGAAAAAAACTTTGCTCTTTCCGATAAAATTAGAGATGATTTAAAGGACAAAGGAATCGTATTAGAAGATACTCCTCAAGGAGTTAAATGGCGACGAATATAGGAGTGGGAAAATAATAATATGGATGAATTTTTTAATAAAACAGTAGGAAATGTAAATATAAAAACTGAAGCAGAAGCAAGAATGATGGCTCCTTTAGTCCTTGCATATATGGGCGATGCAATATTTGAAATGTTTATTAGGAACTATTTAATAAATGAGGTTACGTCCTCTGTAAATCAATATCATAAAAGAGCTACCCGATATGTACGGGCTAAAGCTCAAGCTGAGGTTGTACATGCTCTTGAAGCAGAATTAACAGAAGCTGAGTGGTCTATAGTTAAGAGAGGAAGGAATCAAAAATCATATACTGTTCCTAAAAATGCAGATTTAACGGATTACAAATATGCTACTGGCTTCGAGGCACTTCTTGGATATTTATTCTATATAGGAGAATACGATCGATTATCTAAACTAATGAGTAGAGCTGTGAATATCATCAACAATGATTTGGGGGAAAAATAATGGACAAGACTTCTAAAACCATGGTTGTGGCTACTGTTTTTCTTTTGCTCCTTCTAATAATTAAGTCCAATGTAATTGACCCTGTAGGGGAGTTGGAAGGAGATATGGAAAAATATAAGACCTATGCTCTTCAAACTGCTCCCATTAGTGGGGGACTTTTAGAAAAGACGGGACTGCTTACCTATAGAGTTGTTAAGGTCAAGCAAGATAGTATAGATGGTAATACAGAAGTAGTAGTTAAGGTGGATGATAGTCAAGAGTGGAGCAGTGAAGTGTTAGAAGGTCAATATAGCGGAAAAGTACGTGCTTATTTATTTAACTTTATTCCGGTGAAAGATATAAATTTTAAAGGGGGAATTATGAAGGATGGAAAGCAAAATGAAGGTTAGTTTAATTACTTACACACCTGAACCAGAAAAATTAATTGCAGGAGCTGCTAAATTGTGTTATTCTGCTAGCGGAATAGATGATTTAATGAGTAATCTTCAGAATGGTAATGTGGAAAAGTTTATTGCCATGCTTGCAATTATGGGTCATGAATCACCCTTTGAGCATATTAATTTCACCTTCGGTATAGAAGGCGTTTCTAGAAGTTTAACCCATCAATTAGTTCGTCATCGCATAGGCTCTAGCTATTCTCAAAAAAGCCAAAGATACGTTAATGAAGGAAGCTTTGAATATATTATTCCGCCACACATTGCCAGTATACCAGAGGCTAAAGAATTATATATTAAGACTATGGAGAACGATCAGATAGCCTATGATAATTTAACAAATATTTTGTTTGAAAAACATTATGAAAATTATATAAAAACAGGGAAAACAGAAAAGGCAGCAAAAAGTGCAGCTGAAAAGCAGGCAATTGAAGATGCTAGATATGTTCTTCCGAATAGTTGCGAAACAAAAATAGTTGTAACTATGAATGCTAGAGCTTTATTTAACTTCTTTAAAAAGAGATGCTGTAATCGTGCTCAATGGGAGATTAGAGATGTTGCAATTGAAATGCTAAGACTTGTGCTCCAAGTAGCTCCTAATGTATTTAAAATTGCGGGTCCAGGATGTGTAACAGGAAAATGCCCTGAGGGAAATATGAGCTGTGGTGAGATGGATGAAGTTAGAAATAAGTTTAAAAATATGTCTATGAGGGAAGTATAGGCTTGTATAGAGAAAGGAATGAGAATATGTCTACAGATAAAATAGTAGGGCGAAACCCAGTAATGGAGGCTTTGAAATCTGGCAGAGAAATTGATAAAATTTTAATTGCTAAAGGAACTGAGGGAGGCTCTTTAATTAAAATAATTGGTAAGGCTAAGGATAAGGGAATACCAATCCAATATGTCGAAAGACAAAAACTAAATGAAATGTCGGAGGAGAACGCTCATCAAGGTATCATAGCGACTGTAGCTGCTTATGAATACTCTGATGTAGAAGATATTCTTGATAGAGCTAAAGAGAAGGGCACAGATCCATTTATATTAATTTTAGATGAAATAATGGATCCTCACAATCTAGGATCTATTATGAGAACTGCTGATGCAGTAGGTGTGGATGGTATTATTATTCCTAAAAGACGTTCTGTAGGTTTGACTGCTACAGTTGCTAAAAGTTCTGCGGGTGCCATTGAATATGTACCTGTAGCGAAGGTTTCCAACATCGCCCAAACCATTGAACGTATTAAAGAAAAGGGAATATGGGTCGCTGGTGCAGATATGAGTGGAGCTAATGACCATTATAATACAGATTTAAGGGGACCTCTTGCTTTGGTAATAGGTAATGAAGGTGAAGGGATTTCAAGATTAATTAAAGAAAAATGTGATTTTTTAGTAAAGCTTCCCATGGTTGGTCAGGTATCTTCATTAAATGCCTCCGTTGCAGCTGCAGTTTTAATGTATGAGGCATTTAGACAAAAATCGAATGCTACTAAATAGACAGAGGAAATCGATTTGAAGGAATATTTGATACTAGACGGGTATAATGTGATTAATTCTT
>JAEWHG010000102.1 GCA_023387935.1 Bacillota bacterium | reverse complement strand
ATACCTGCTGTATTTTTTAAAACTATTTCTCTAAATACACCATTGTATTTTTCTCTGAAGTTAAAGGTTATATCCTCTACTATATCAAGATCTCCATTTTCCAAAAGTTCAGCACTCACTATCCATTGAGAAATAATTAAAGATTCTTCTGCACTGGATATTGTAGTAGTACTAATAATCAATATTAAAACGGATAATAATAGCAACATTCTCTTAAATGTATTTTTAATAATAAACACGCCCCTTAGTGTTAATGTTTAAAATAATCTATTCATTTTAATTATATGACATTTTTTGTATGAACTCAAATAATTAAGATAACAAAATTTCTAAACAAAAAATCCTACTGCAAATGCAATAGGATCTTCTTTAAATTTAATATCCTTCTGTATTACCTTTTTCATCTTTAGCTATGCTCACAGATGCACTAGCTCCAATTCTTGTAGCTCCTGCCTCTATCATGTCTAGTGCAGTTCTTAAATCCCTTACACCACCCGATGCTTTTACTCCCATTTCAGGTCCTACAGTCTGTCTCATAAGTTTAATATCTTCTACTGTTGCTCCACCTGTATTAAATCCTGTGGAAGTCTTAACGAAGTGAGCTCCAGCTTCTTTAGACAGCTTACAGGCCAATACTTTCTCTTCATCTGTTAGTAAACAAGATTCGATAATTACCTTAACTATAGCATCACTACCTGCCGCATCAACTACAGCCTTTATATCCTTTAAAACCTCATCGACCTTACCTTCTTTAAGTGCTCCAACATTTATTACCATATCTATTTCTTTAGCACCATTTTCAATAACATTCTTAGTTTCAAAGGCCTTAGCTTCTGAAGTCATTGCTCCTAGGGGAAACCCAACTACAGCAGCTACTTTAACATCTGTTTCTTTTAAAAGATCGTAGGCAAAAGCAACGTTTGCTCCGTTAACACAAACAGAGAAAAAACCATATTCCTTTGCTTCTGCACATATTTTTTTAACATCCTCTTTACTTGCTTCCGGCTTTAATAAGGTATGATCTATATATCTAGCTATATTCATAGTATATCCTCCTAGTTAAATTATGATTAACTCTACCATTTCACCATTTTTTAAAGCTGCTGCATTTCCTTCATCAACGTCAACGTGCATTTCTAGTGCATATGTTTCATGAGCTCTAACAAGTACATTTTCAAACACAACTGCTCTTTCACCTGTTGTTCTAACATTTACTCTTTGCTTATCTACTACGCCAAAAGCTTCCGCATCACTAGTGTGCATATGTATATGTCTTGCTGCAACAATTACACCTTCTTGCATTTCTACTTCGCCATTCGGTCCTACTATTTTAACTCCAGGGCTACCTGCAACGTCTCCAGAATCCCTTACAGGAGGTTTAACACCTAAAACAAATCCATCAGCTATTGATATTTCAACTTGTGTTTTTGGTCTGGCTGGTCCTAATACCCTAACGCCTTTAATAGTGTTTTTAGGTCCTACTAAATCTACTTTTTCCTCACATGCATATTGTCCTGGTTGGGATAAATCTTTTGATTTAGTTAACTCATGTCCTTTTCCAAATAGTGTTTCAATATCCTCTTGGCTTAGATGAATATGTCTGTTTGATAGTGCAATCGGTAACATTTTCTTGTTCATATTAAATCCTCCTTATGTATGTTTAGCTTTCTTAAATTAATTAAATATGTACAATCATTAAAAAATATAATTTTGTATACAACATTATTATACGTTCTTTCACACTAAAAATCAAACCTTGTAATTAAACTTTCAATTTATTTGATTTATTTTAATAACATATTTTTAGGTAAATATTCTTAATTTTTATTCTTTAATTACCCTTAAAATTAACATAATATATTTATGGTATATTTAAAATCTGTTGTGCCTATATATGCCATTATTCAAAATAATTAACATTATATCATCATTTGGTTCCGATTGATTCGTGTGTTTAAGTAGAGCTTCTCTAATTTCTATATTTATCTCGTCATTACTTTTATAATAATGTTTTTTTAATAGTTCCTTCAATCTATTTACACCAAACATTTCTCCATCTGCTCCATAAGCCTCTATAATACCATCTGTAAAAATACAAACAAGTTCATAGTCCCATACATTATAGTAATCGTCTTCATATTTTGTATCATGAAAAATCCCTAAAGGCAATCCTCTATTAAATACTATATCTTCTGCTATAATTTCAGATCCTACTTTTTTTACACCTATGGGAAAATGATGCCCTCCATTTGCTATATTTGTGCAATCTGTATTTATATCAATGATGGCAAGTCTTGATGTAGCATATATATCTAAAGCGTTAAAATCCTCATATAAATTATGATTAATAATTGTTAAAATTTCTGCAGCAGTTTTTTTATCGTCGATACAGGATTTTAATGCGCCTTTAATCATTGCGGAAAAATAATTTGCTAAAAGACTATGTCCCATAACATCAGCTATAAAAATACATAGAGAATGATCATTTATAAAGAAAATATCACAAAAGTCTCCACCTAGATTTGCAGTCGGATAAAAATAGTAGGATACCTTAGTCTTATTGGGCAAGGTAACATTATTATTTGGCATAATTAGTAGCTGCTTTTCTTGTATCAGCTCTAATTCTCTTTCCATCATTTTGTGATCAATTAACTTCGCTGCGTTTTTATATCTTTCAACTGCGAAAATAATTTGAGAAGAAAATATATTTAATATTTTCAGATCATCATTCGTATAATTTGATGCATTAGCAACGGCTATATATCCAATAACGAGATGATCTATGACTAAGTTATGATATAGGGCTGTTTTAATATTTACACCCTTATAAAATTCAGATATATCTCCTTCATTAAAGTATTTAGCATTAACAGACTTAGATTTTTTCTCAGTAAATTTTAGATGAATATTCTCAGCAAAACTTCTAAGGGCTTTATTTTCTCCATAAATGCTTTCGTGATACTTTCCGTTCTCCAGACCATTCATTATTATAATTGCAGATTCACTCAGCGTTATCTTTTTTATTTGCATACAAATAGATCTCAAAAAATTATCTAGATTTGAATTTGTATATAATTCGTCAGTAGCTTTATTTATAAGATTTAATGAACCCCTTAATTTTTTAATCATAAAATCAGAGTCTTTTTTCTTTCTTGTTATTTCAACAGATAATCCAATTAATGATGCTACTGAAGAAATAAAGTCAATATCATCGTCAGTGTATTTTTCACTGCTTTCGATAAAAAAACAAGTCATAAAACCTATAACATTGTTACTCGATATCAGAGGAAAAACTGCACGAGACTTATACCCCTCGTTTTCGGCTAAAAATTTCTCACTTTCAGAACGCTCATCATTAAAAATGTCTTTTATCCATACTACTTTTTTTTCGTTAACTGCTTCATGTATGTAAATGGGATAGGTTTCGAAGGGTATTTTATGCTGATTTTTTTCGTTTGTTTTAAAGTAATTTGGAATAAAATCTAAAGTAGCCGAACAGACTAGATTAGCAAATTTATAGTCATTACCAAATAAATTAACACAAGCTTTGGCTGGAAAAATTATTTTAAGCATTTTCTGAATAATTTCATCCTTTATATTATAAAAATTATCCGATCTAGTTACCATTGTAGAAATATCCAGCAATGCTTTAACTCTATCATCACTATGCTCCATAAAATTCCCCCTTACTTCACTTTACATATCGTTAAGTAATTTTTTAAAATCAGTCCCGATTTCTTCTTCCTTTTTACTATTGCGAATACTATTAAATATAAGGCTAATTATACCTAAAGCTAGAATTGCGCTAGAAATAATCATATAGTAAATAGTAAAAGGTGTATACCAGGCAGCTATTGCAAGATATATACTTAAAATAAAATATCCCTTTGCTTTGTTTTTAGACAAGGCTATATTTTTGTATTTATTCCATTTCATTTGTTTTTTATTAATTTTACTTTCAATTATTTCATCGATTTCATCGTCAGTTGGAAACAATCCCATATCTTCTATTATTTTAAGTAATTGTTCTTTATTTACCAGTAAAACATTATAATCTTCATTTAAATCCTTAATATAATCATAACTATCCCTTGTAAAATCTGATGTTGTAAGTAATATTCCTTTTTTTATTTTATTATCGATAAGTACATCTATAAACTCTTTTACTTCCTTTAATTCCACTTCTAAATCATTTTTATATATATTAAATAATAACATAATTTCTTCCTCTTTGTATACAGACTTTAACAATATATGTCTTTGGTCTACCTCATTAAACTTAAATTTTGTAAATCCCATAAAACTAAATACTTCTTTAATATATTCCTTCATTTCGTCAATTGTTTTATTCATAATCTCATTATAAACTCTTTGACTGCCTATATAGCGTCTTTTCTGTTCTTTCATATATTCTAATTTTCGTTTTCTTCCCTTTATTGCAATACTATGTACTATAGTAAATATAACTGATGAAAGCAAAATAGATAAATACAATCTGTTGGTTTCTAAATATAGATATACAAAAACAAAAAAGAAAACAATTATTCTCCAAACAGAATAATCAAATACTTTAGCGAATGTATTTCTTTTATCATCTTTAACACTTAAGTAGTAATTTTTAAATCGCATACTATTCCTTCTACTTCTTTTATCTCCTTTTAATTGATTGGCTATAAAGCGAAAAAGCGAATCTAGTTGTTTCATATTTTTACCTCCTGAAAATTAAAATATAGTTACATATTTTTTATAACGAATAAGAAAGTTCTCCTTCGATGTTTTAAATAGAAAAGAACTTTCCGCAAATGAGTTTCAAAAAAAGCTTCCTAATAATACTTCAATAGAAGCTTTTTTTATAAATACTATTTCTAATTTTGCCAATAATAATAAACTTATACCTAATAAATAAGAACCTGACCCGTTAATGTAATCAAAGATTGCATACGGGTACCCTAGAACCTTGTTTTTTTCACAATAAAGGACCTTCTCAAATTATTAAGAAGGTCCTTTAAACTAGGCCATAGCCTTTTCTAACTTATCTAAATGTTGCAATGGAAAGTGCTTAAGCAACTCTTTAAATTGATCTACAGTCAATCCTGAGGTTGTTGTATAAATCTCAATTTTTTCATCTAATCCAGCATTAATAAATCTAGTTTTTATTTCATCAAAATTAACAGCTGCGTCCATATTAATAAACCCTCCTTGAATGAACTTCAATTATAGTATTCATTTATAAGGACTTTTCTATTCAAAGTATACAGTTTAACTTAATGTTAATTTTATTTGAATTTATTAATACTATAAATTTATTTATATACCTCTTCCTTTAAGGATGCTATATATGGTAAGTTTCTGTATTTTTCACCATAATCAATTCCATACCCTACAATAAATTTATCTGGTATTTCAAATCCTATATAATCCACTTTTAAATCACATTTTCTTCTTATCGGTTTATCTAATAATGTACATATTTTTAAACTCTTGATGCCTCTAGATTTTAGATTATCTGTCAAGTATTTCAGAGTTAATCCTGTATCAATAATATCTTCAATGATTAATACATGTTTTCCCTCTATTTCCAAATCTAAATCCTTTAATATCCTAACTACGCCAGAACTTTCAGTAGAATATCCATAACTAGAAACAGACATAAAATCAATATATACAGGGATGTTAATTTCTCGTATAAGATCTGCCATAAAAACATTGGCTCCTTTAAGTACACCAATTACAACTACTTCTGCATCTTTATTATAATCATTTGAAATTCTTTCTCCTAATTCCTTTACCTTTTGAGCAATTTTATCCTTTGAAAATAATATTTCTTCAACATCTTTATACATATGGCCACCCTTTCTTCTTCTTAAAAAATAATAAATTGAGCAAACTATATAATCTATAATTTACTCAATTATACCATATTATAAACGTTTTCTGAATGTTTTTCTAAAAAATCATAATAATATTCGTAAATTTATATGGTGGCTTTATCTTTTAAAATCTACATATTTCAAATCACTTTCTAAATACCTTGCCAGAGCATATATAGTATCCGATAATCTATTTACATATTTAACAAGAACAGGGCTGACATAATCTTCTTTTTTCAATGTCAATATTCGCCTTTCTGCCCTTCTACAAATAGTTCTTGCTACATGAAGACTTGCAGAAGCTTTATTTGAACCTGGGATTATAAATTTATCTACTTTAGGTATTTTTTCTAAATATATGTCTATGATTTTCTCTAGATATTCGATCTGCTCATCAGTTACTCTATTTTTAAAATTTTCAGTGTTTTCAGTTGCAAGTTCTCCTGCAACATTGAATAATTCTCTTTGTATAGTATATACTATTTCGACTATTTCATTATCATCTACAAAGTTTCTTGCTAAACCAAGCATAGAGTTTAGTTCATCAACAGTGCCATAGCTTTCAACTCTTATATCATCCTTTTTTATTCTTTTACCATCATATAAACTAGTTTCTCCACTATCCCCTGTTTTTGTATAAATTTTCATATATGAACACCTCCTAATTTTTATTCCATAAAAAAACTCACCCGTTTAATCCTATATATAGAATACAAATATTCTGTCATACTTTTAGAAAAATATGTACGATTGTACTCTAAAGGATTTATTTAAACTAATATCCTATTATTATTAATACCCGATAGGATTCTAGTTTAATCAAAGGTGAGTTCATTATTTAATTTTTTTATTGCTTTGCAGATTTTAAATTTCCTGTGAAATGACATGCTACAAAAGTTTCATTTCCTATGTCCTTTAATTCTGGTGTTTCTTGTTTACATATATCTTGCCTATACATACATCTTCCGTAAAAACGACAGCCTGCCGGCGGATTAA
>JAEWHG010000086.1 GCA_023387935.1 Bacillota bacterium | reverse complement strand
CTGTAGCAAATACAACTACTGCTTCAAAGCCAGCAATCATCCAGTCATACAAGTAGGAACCAGTAAAGGATAAAAATAATGCAGTGATTATTAAGTAGGTAGCCGATCCTGTTAAAGCCGCTTTCAGTGTTTTAGTTTTTCTTATGTCTAACACGTATTGAAACAGGCAGTATATTAACGCTAGTGCAAAGCCATATGGTATGCTACTTGTAACCCCTTGGACTGTGGCAATTCCTACAAATGTTGTAATGCCAATCAGCCCATATTTCCGATCTCTTTGACTAAGGGCTGTAAAAAAACCGATTCCAAATGGTGTTAGTCCTTCTAATATCCCTGCTCTACCCAGTAGAAAGGCTACTAGATGCAGGAATAGAATACTGTTTGTTATTTGAGTTACCTGTTTTGTTTTTGTCCTACTTATTGGTTTTACACTTTCTAGCTCCACATAGGTTCTTTGATAAGGTAGTACTGTTGTTTTATCCGCCATATTAACACCTTCCTATTTGAGTTCTTATGGAAAGTTTATCAAATATGTGGTAAAACTTTTGTCGTACTTGGTGGACAAGCAGTAGAAAGTTTTTGACACGTATCGTATTGGTTTTGACAAATTATTTCAAATATGTTGTGTGTTAGGCAGATTATATGCACTATATATATGGTTTTTGTTTTTGCAGCCGTAGTTATTTGCTGATAACTGTAGTGCTATAGGGAAAAGTTTTTGAAGAATAATCCTTCTAAATTGTCATATTCACTAACGTTTATTTCATATAGATCTAGGTTGTGCATTATTGTATGAAGTATCGTAGCACCTGCTGTAATGATATCTGCTCGTTTTGGATGAATTCCTTTTAGGCTCTTTATTTCTTCTACTGTTAATGCTAACAGTTTTTCTTTTAAAGTAGTTATATCCTCTAGGGTTAGTTTGTAATTATGAACTTTACCTGAATCGTATGGTTCTAATTGTTGGTTGAGGGCAGCAAGGGTCGTTATTGTTCCGCCTATGCCTATTAGAGTCGGTCTTTCTTGGTTTTTATTTATTTGCTCTATTGTTTCTTTGGATATTTGATATATGTCTGCTTCCATTTGGTTATATTCGTCTTTATGAATAGGATCTGTAGTGATGTGACGTTCTGTCATTCGTACTGCACCTAGGTTTAGGCTTATGACCTTTTCTAAATTTTGTTCTTGTCCTAGTATAAGCTCTGTGCTTCCTCCGCCTATGTCGATTACTAATGTAAGACGTGGTGACAAATCTTCTTTATTTTCTTGAGATTTCTCCAACACCTCTTTACTGTCTTTCGTATCTAGTCCTATTAATACTCCCTGGTAGCCTAGGGTCGCTTCTTCTTCTCCACTTATTATTTGTATATTTACTCCTGTTTTCTCGTAGGCTCTTTGTATAAACTCATTACCGTTTGCTGCATCTCTAACGGCACTTGTAGCTATGGCTACAATATTTTCCGCACCCTGCTTTTTTGCCTGAAGAATAAAATTACTGAAGGCTTCTATATTTCTTACGATTCCTTCTTCACTGATTCGCTTATTTTTGTCTACCGAGCTACCTATACGAGTAGGATTTATATATTTTATTCTTTTAATTATTTTTCCATCTTCTATATCTGCAAGTAGTAGTCGCATGGAGTTGGTGCCGATGTCTATAGCTGCATATTTTTTCATTTTTATCATCCTTTCTATTCTATATGCAAAAAAACCAGGGTTCCCCCTGGTTGAATTTATTAGTCTCTTGATTTTTTACCACTGTAGCCATTGCCACGTCTACCATCTTTACCCTTTGATTTGATTGTAGAAATTTTTTCTTCGCTATCTTTTAAAAACCTGCTTAGTTTATCTTCAAATGACATTACTGGTTGTTTTTCTGCTGGATTACTCCATTCTACAGATGCAGGCTTTACGCTTTTCTTTTTAGGTAAGGCTGCTTGTTTAATAGATAAGCTTATTTTTCCATTAGCTTCAATTGATAGCACCTTTACTTTAACCTTCTGCTGTGTTTTTAGATAATCATGAATGTTTTTTACATAATCATCTGCTACCTCAGAAATGTGTACTAACCCTGTTTTTCCTTCTCCTAGATCAATAAAGGCACCAAAGTTTGTAATACCTGAAACTGTGCCATCTAATATTGCTCCTACCTGTGCCGGCATAAATATAAAATCCTCCTTCAAAATACGTGTATATTCGAAATATATTATAACACAGACTTGTTAAAAGGTATACCTATTTATTTAGAACTATTCCCTAGATCTAAAAAAATCATTTCACCTTTTTTTACCATTTTTAAATGTTCGCGAGCAATTTTTTCTATATGCTCATCTGTATTACTATTCTCTATTTGATGTTTAAGAGAGTCTACATCATCCTGTATATGTTCTAGTTCTTTAGTTAGCTCTTGCTCCATAGATATTAAATACTGCATCTCTTTGTGCTGATCGTAAAAGGTATAAGCAACGTAAGTAATAGCAATAACAAGTATTGCCCTATATATTAATTTACTATAGTTTATTCTCCTTTTAGATTTTCCCATAAAGATGCTCCCTCCTATAAAGCTACTTTTTCTTAAAATATGTTACAAGTGTCTTTTTAGTATCTTTCGCTATATTCGCTGGCAACCTACTAACTCTCCTTGCTTTATAGTATATAGGCTCTGCTTTTTTTTTACAATAAGAACATGGTCCTACAATTATACATAATGCGACACTAAATGGATATTTAAGTATCTGATATAGATCATAAATAAAGTTTTTCAGCATTCTTAATAAAAATGTTAAGCCTTTTATTACGAACTTACTTAATATGCTTTGGTATAGTATGGCTCCTAATATAAAGCCTAAAAAGTTGTAAAAGCGGATTGCGCCTTGATTACTAAATACGAGGACATAAAAGGCTACAATGGAAATTAGGCACCAGAATATAAGATCCTGTATCATTGTGGCTATTTTCTTCGGACGAAGAAGTCCTCTAAATATGCGGTATAAATCATATATAAATCCTATTATTATGCCCCCATACATGGTAGCAAGTAGTATGTAGCTTTCTTGAAGCGTGGAATATATATTCAATTTAATCACCTCGAACAAGTTAGTATTGCTTGATATTTATATAGTATGTAGATACAACTTGTCAGGTGACAATAATTTTAGTCATTTACAAATATAAGTCTCGACATTGACGACCTTATAGTATCATAAAATAAAATTTCAAGTGCCCAAAAACAACGAGGATCGGTAAAATGGTTATATTTCTTCATCCATTTGACCAATCCCTATATTTCTTAGTTATTTGAACATTCTGCCTAAAAATCCTGCGCCTTTGGCGCCAAAGCTTTCTCTGTCACTATAATTTAATGTATATATGGTGCCACTAACTGATACATTGCCGTCATCTACATTTAGCTTATTAATATCTAGTTCTTCCCCTTTAATAGTTAGTACACCTGCTACGGTTTCTAGTACTACAATTTCACTATTAAAGCTATTTACATGCTCAACACCTGAAATATTGAGTTTTTCTCTATTTTCTAGTATCATGCTATGATTTTTTGTTCTGTTTACTTTTCTATCTTCCAAAATACCACCTTCCCATTCTTAGTCCTGTACTTATTATCTATGAACAAGAAAGATAGTTTAGAACCGTATATTTCCGCAGCTTCGTAACTATTACTACACTTTAAAATAGTGGCATTATAAAATTACTACTCCCAAAGAGTAACTATTTCTACATTTTTAAAGTAGTGGTTAATAATATCCTTGTATTTTTTTCCATCTTTAGCCATTTGGTATGCTCCCCATTGGCTCATGCCAACGCCATGTCCATAGCCTGTGCCAGCCATAGTTACTTTGTCCCCTGCTACTGATATGGATTCTAGCTTGGTGGATTTCATTTTCGTGCTATCTAGGGCTACTCTAAATGTAGCTGCCTGTACTGTTTGATCTCCTATTTTCAGTTCTGCAGCTCTACCTGAAGGCCCTTTATCTACTATTTCTATGTTATTAAAATCTACTGGTTTTTTGCCTACTTTTTGCATAGCCGCTTGTATTTCACCTTTGGAAAATGTTGCTGTCCAGTTGGCATCCTCTGATGGCGCTTCCTTAGAGTCTGGAGATTCTACTGCTTGGATATACGGCGGCTCTTCTTCCTCATACCCTAATCCTACCTTAGCTGTAGCTGTCATACCTCCTGCATGAGCATGAAACCATGATTTAACATATTTCCCATTGTGCAACAATACCTGTCCTCTAGTATTAGCAACAGCCTTTGTGACTTTTTCGTTAACTTCCTTAGCATTCCAAGCCTGTGCTTCTTCTATATCTGTAGAAACATGTGCGCCCTCGTATTTAGATTGGCCCTTTTCTGTAATAAACTCCATAACGAAGGTTCTTGCTAATATGGCTTGTGCCTCTAAAGCTTCCATTGGAAAATCGTTGCTCATTTCTCCAGCTAATACGCCAACAACGTAATCTTCGAAATTCATTTCCTCCACTCTTTGTCCTTCTGTAAGATAAACTTTAAGTCTAGGCTCCTTATTTTCTCCTTGACTAATGGCCTCTGGAATAGGTGGTTTTTCTACAACTTTCTTTGTATTATTACCATTGTTTAAATCTGTATCCTTATTCTGAGGCTTTTCTGATGTTTGGCATGCTACGGATGAAACTATAAGTAAAATAACTACAAATATTAAGCTTATTTTTTTATACATATACATAGATCCTCCTTCAACATTTACTATAGGTTTAGTATGTTTCAGAGTATATATATATATACAGCTTAAAGATTACTTTCATCCTAGGAAATAATTAATTTAATCTAAAATAACAAACATTTCTTTAGCTGAGTCTTTAGTTACATGGTCCGCTATATTGGTGATCTCTGCCTTTAAGGTTTTATCTCCAAATCTAATCTCAATAATATCTCCAACTACAACCTCTGTGCTGGGCTTGGCTACTTTACCATTAATGGAAACTCTCCCACCTTCGCAGGCTTCCTTTGCTATCGTTCTTCTTTTAATAATTCTTGAATTTTTTAAGTATTTGTCTAGTCTCATACTTTACCTCCTTCCATATACCGCAGTTTCGCAACTCAAATTTATTTGCTCCTGACCGTCGCATAAATTTGGTGCTCATTGCGTTTGACCTACCAGCAATTTACTACGTAAATTGGGTTAGGTCATAAAAAAAACAACCTAATAACAATAGTATACCACTGTTATAGGG
>JAEWHG010000010.1 GCA_023387935.1 Bacillota bacterium | reverse complement strand
CTTTAGAAACAATAAATAAAATAGCGAAAGAGAAAAAATCAGGAAATGTTTTAATTGTAACCCATGGAGTTACCTTAAAATTGATTATGTCTTATTTTGAGAAGCGGTCTTTAGAAAATCTATGGGAGCCACCATATATTCTAAATACAAGTGTTAGCTTAATAGCGTTTGAAAATGATGAGGCAAGTATCGCTCTCTATGCAGATACTAGTCATATTGCAATGTCTTATTAAAAAACGAATATATTAAAAGGGGTGCTAATAAAATGGATGTAAAAGCAAGAATAGAAAAATTAAGAGAATTAATGTCTGGAAATGGGATTGATGCCTATATCGTGTCAAATTCAGATCCTCACCAAAGTGAGTATGTGGCAGAGCATTGGAAAGGTAGAAGCTTTATTTCTGGGTTTACTGGTTCTGCAGGTACTGTAGTTATAACGAAGGATGATGGTGGACTCTGGACAGATGGGAGATATTACATACAAGCAGAAAAACAACTAGAAGGATCGGGCATAAGACTTTTTAAAGCGGCTGAACCGAATGTACCAAGCTACATAGAATGGTTAAAAGATACTTTAGAAGCAGGAAGCTGTGTAGGATTTGATGGATGGGTTTTTAGCACTAATACAGCAAATGAAATGGAGAGAAGTTTTAATCAAAAAGGATTAAAACTTAGCAAAGATTTAAATTTATTAAATAATATATGGGAGGATAGACCTTTACTATCTTCAAATTCTGCTTTTAATCATGAATTAAAATTTACTGGAAAATCTACTTTAGAAAAACTAACAGAAGTAAGGGCTGAAATGAAAAAGAAAAATGTGGACTACTATATAATTAGTAGCCTTGATGATATAGCGTGGTTATTTAATCTTAGAGGAAATGATGTTAATAACAATCCTGTTGTTACCGCCTATGCCCTTATATCCATGGAAAATGCTTATCTATTTATAGATAGAAAAAAAGTAGACAAAGCAGTTGAGAAAACTTTAGAAGACAATAAAGTTGGTATTAAAGATTACGAAAGTATATTGTTAGAGCTAGAAAATTTAGATCATAACAAACGAATTCTACTAGATCCAAATAGAACCAATGTTAGAGTTTATGATGCGATTCCATCTAATTGTATAAAGGTAGAAGAAACAGATATTACTACAAATTTAAAGGCTATAAAAAATAAGGTAGAAATAGAAAACTTAAAGGAATGCCAGATCAAAGATGGTGTTGCTATGGTCAAATTCCTTAGCTGGTTACATAAGAGTATTGGGCAAGAGAATATTACAGAAATATCTGCTACTGAAAAGCTTGAAGACTTTAGAAAAGAACAAGAGAATTTTGTACAGCCAAGTTTTAATACAATAGCTGCCTACAAGGATAATGCGGCTATGATGCACTACAATGCATACGAAAATGAAGAATGTAAACTTAAACCAGAAGGACTATTTTTATTAGATTCCGGTGGTCAATATTTCGATGGAACAACGGATATAACTAGGACTATAGTTTTAGGGCCAATAAGTAAAGAGGAAAAAGAAGACTTTACTTTAGTATTAAAGGGACATATCGCATTATCAGAAGCTAAATTCTTGTATGGAGCAACAGGTTCAAATTTAGATATTTTAGCGAGACAGCCACTATGGGAAAGAGGAATTGACTATAAATGTGGAACAGGACATGGAATAGGCTTTTTCCTTAATGTTCACGAAGGCCCACACCGCATTAGTCAAGCACAAAACAGTGTTAGATTAGAAAAAGGTATGGTAGTAACGAATGAGCCTGGAATATATAGACAAGGTAAGCATGGTATAAGAACAGAAAACACTCTTTTAGTAGCTGAAGATGAACTTACTGAATTTGGGCAATTTATGAAGTTTGAAGTGATATCATTATGTCCAATTGATTTAGAGGGAGTAGATAAAGACCTTCTTACGGAAAGAGAAGTTAAATGGCTTAATGAATACCATAAAAATGTTTATACAGCTTTATCACCATTTTTAAATGAAGAAGAAAATTCTTGGTTAAAAAATGCTACAAGAGAAATATAGGTTTTAATAATTAATAATTGCTAAAGATACTGTTAGTTTCTACATATCTTTAGCAATTATTTTTTTATAGTCTATTGCATAATATTATCTATTAAATTCTATATGAACTTTCTCTCCACTTTCCAATATAAATTCCATATCAAAATCTGTAACATCCTCTCGTTTAATTTTTAGCGCAGATAATGTTCCCTCTATTATTTTATTTGCATTAGCTATGGATTCGCCAGGTATTTTATCTAAAAAAATTTCAATTTGTCTCGAAGCTTCTTCATGTTGTGCATTTGATTTTTTGCCATCTAACACTGTTTCTATTTTACTTTCCTCATTAGAAGGACCTTTTTTATATTTCATATCTACTTTGTCATTATTTATTAATTCAATATCCAATTCAAACTCATTAAGTTGGTTTAATGTAAGTCCTACATCAGAATTCGGAGTAGCAAGTTTTGGTTGATCTGGCATTGCATTATCCATTGTACTTTTATCATTTACAGTTGCATCGTTTTGGACATCGGAATTATTTGTATCTGTACTTGTGTTATTTTGTTCTTCTTGAGGAGTAATAGTGTCGTTATTATTATTAGGTTTCTGAGATGTAGCACAACCTGTAATAGATAATGAAAATATTATTAATATTAAAAGGATAGATGTCATTCTTTTTGTAATCAATTTTATACGCCTCCTATTTATTGTAATTCCTTTAATATATTATTTGATATTGATATAATATATATGTACTCCCAATCAATAAATAGTATTTTATAGATTTAAAAGATCATGATAATATAAGTATTGGATGAACTTAATATGATTTTGAGAGGAAAAAATTTATGAAATTAAAAAGAGAATTTTATAATAGACCAACTCTTGATGTTGCAAAGGATTTATTAGGAAAAAAACTTGTACATTATGTTGGTGGCGAAAGAATAGCAGCAAGAATTGTTGAAGTAGAAGCTTATATAGGAGCAATTGATAAGGCTGCCCATAGCTATAACAATAAAGTAACAGAAAGAACAAAAGTTATGTATGGACCTCCTGGATATTCATACGTTTATTTAATCTATGGAATGTATAACTGTATGAATGTAGTTACACAGGAAGAAGGAGAAGCAGCAGCTGTTTTAATTAGGGCAGTGGAGCCAATAGAAGGTATCGATATCATGGCGAATAACCGATATGGAAAATTAACTGAGGATTTAACAAAAAAACAAATCATAAATTTAACGAGTGGACCTGGTAAGCTGTGTATGGCAATGGATATTACAAAAGCTAATAATAGTATGGACTTATGCGACAATATTTTATGGATTGAAGATGAAAAATTAGATGATAATTTTGAAATAATAACAACTACGAGAGTAAACATAGATTATGCAGAAGAAGCAATAGATTTTCCATGGAGATTTTACATTAAAGGCAATCCATTTATTTCAAAAAAATAATTCTAGCAATATAGAAATTTAGTAATATTAGAAAAAAATGTAGTTTCGTATTTAAAAAATGTAGTTTCGTATTTTAAATTTGTCATATTATCTAAAAAATAGTACAATAGGACTTAATGTTACATATACAATTTTATTAAAAATAATTTTAAAATACTAAAGAAATGGGGCAAAGCAAATGGAATATTCAGAAGTTTTAAATAAAGCTAGAGAGCTTGTGCATGAAAAATGTAAAGTCTGTAAAGAGTGTAATGGCGTAGTATGTAAAGGTCAGGTTCCTGGCGTAGGTGGTAAGGGATCAGGATCAGGATTTGTTAGAAATTGGCAAAAAATAAATGATGTAAAAATTAATCTAGATACAATAGTACCACAAGAGGAAATTGATACATCGATTGAATTATTTGGGATGAAATTTAACTATCCGGTATTTGCAGCACCAATTGGAGCTGTAGGATTGAACTATAGTCCAGCCTTAGATGATTTTCAATATACACAAGCAATTATAGGTGGATGTAAGGATGCAGGTGTACTTGGATTTACTGGAGATGGTGTAAAGGATGAGTTCTATGATTTACCACTTCAAGTAGTTAAAGAGTATGGTGGACATGGTATTCCTACTATTAAGCCTTGGAAAAAGGAAGAAATAATTGCAAAAATTAGAAAGGCTGAGGAGAATGGAGCGCCAGCAGTTGCAATGGATATTGATGCAGCTGGTTTAGTTACTTTAGCTTTACTTGGAAAGCCTGTGGGAACAAAATCAATTGAAGAGCTAAAAGAAATAATTTCATCAACAAAATTACCTGTAATATTAAAAGGTGTTATGACAGTAGAAGGTGCTAAAAAGGCATTAGAGACAGGTGCATATGGTATTGTTATTTCTAATCATGGCGGTAGAGTTTTAGATCATACACCATCTACAATTGAGGTTTTACCTGGAATTGCAGAGGCTATAAAAGGAAAAATGAAAATATTTATTGATGGAGGATTTAGAACTGGTCTAGATATTTTCAAAGCATTAGCCCTAGGCGCTGATGCCGTACTTATAGGCCGCCCATATGCAGTAGCGGCATACGGTGGTGGCGCAGAAGGAGTAAAGGTTTACACTGAAAAATTAGGTAATGAGTTAAAGGAAACAATGATTATGGCAGGTTGTCATGACTTAAATGATATTAATAGAGATAAAGTATTACTATAATAATTTATAGTGCAGTGCTAGGAAAAATCCTAGCACTAATTTTTTATATGGTAGGAAAGTTCTACTTTCCTACCATATAAAACAAAAGAGATGATAGATTTTTTAAAAAATTTTGTTGGTTGACATTATTTATAATAGTGTGATAAACTAACTTCTATATTTAAAATTTAAAAAAATATGAATATTGATAAATAGAGGAGCATTGAAGATAAGTATATGCCAGTTGCTAAGAGGAAAGCACTCGATACTGGTATAGAAAGGCTGACGTGCCGAAATTCTTAATACGCTTTATATTAAGAGTTGGTAGCTTGGTGAATAATCAAACTGCTGTCATGGATATAAGATCTATGGAGAGCTATTTATTAGTTGTAATAAGGTACGCTATTAGAACAGGGTGTCGTTTTATCTGTATAGTCTTTTAATAGTTTATTCAATTATAATTAATTACTTACTCCTATGATCATCATAGGAGCTTTTTTATTGTATTTGTACCAAGCATATGAAGGGAGATATAGTTATGGAAATAGTTGTGCAAAAATATGGTGGATCTTCAGTAGCTACAATCGAAAAAATAAAAGGTGTTGCAGATAAGATTATTGATAAATATAACAAGGGATATGGGGTAGTTGTAATTGTTTCTGCCATGGGAAAGACAACCAATCAGCTAGTAGAATTAGCGAAGGATATTTGTGTTAATCCAGATCAGAGAGAAATGGACATGCTATTAACGACTGGGGAGCAGGTTACAATTTCATTATTGGCTATGACATTAATCTCTAAAGGATATAATGCAGTATCCTTTACAGGACCCCAGTTACATATTGAAACTACTCAGGTCCACCAAAACGCAAGAATTATAGATATCGATGTAAGCAAAGTAAAAAAAGCATTAGAAGAAAAGAAAATAGTTGTAGTAGCGGGATTTCAAGGTGTAACTAAGGATAGTGAATATACAACACTAGGAAGAGGCGGTAGTGATACTTCTGCAGTGGCATTAGCGGCAAAATTAGAGGCAGTTTGCGAAATTTATACAGATGTAGATGGAATTTATGCAATGGATCCTAGAAAGCTTAAGGGAGCAAAAAAGATTGATGCCATTGGCTATGAAGAAATGATGGAAATGGCCAGCCTAGGAGCTGGGGTTATTCATTATAGAGCTGTTGAAATAGCATATAAATTCAAAATGCCAGTATACGTTGCATCTACGTTTTCAAATGAAAAAGGAACAATGATTATGGATGGGGGATTGATTAAAGTGGAAGAAACGATAATAACAGGGATGACATCTTGTTTAGATGATGTACAAATTACAGTTCTAGATTTACCATCATGCACTAAAAGCTTATACCGTTTATTTGGACAACTTGGAGAAATTGGTGTCAATGTAGATATGATATCTCAAATGATTACAGAGAATAATAGAATGAATGTCAGCTTTACAGTACCAAAGGATGATTTAAATAAAGCAGAAGAAATCATTAAGGATTGGCAAACAGAAGATCATAGGATTCAATATGAGTCCAATAATGATATTGCGAAAATTTCTGTAGTAGGTTCAGGTATGAGATCACATTCAGGGGTAGCTGCTAAAGTATTTGAACTGATGGCAGACAATAATATAGAAATAAAAATGGTAACGACTTCTGAAATTAAAATAACTTGGGTTGTTGATAGAGACAAGGAACAATTAGCAATAGATCTAGTAGGAAATTGCTTCGGATTAGTAAAATAAATATTTCTTAACTATTTTTTAATATTTTTGTCAGATTTTTATGTATAATGTAACTATATGGTGATTGCATTATACAGCCGTATTCTGACTGGAGTGATATACATGAAAAAAATGGGGAAAGTTTTAGTTGTTGTAATAATTCTATTATCTTTTATGGTTGCAATGCCGTCTATAATAGGTATTACACAGTCCTTTATAGGCAATGTAGGCGTAGACAATCAAGACACCGAGGTCTATGAAGCGCCCTTAGATGAAAACCCTAACAATAATGAGAAAAATGAAAATGATGGGGACAATAAGGATATAGATGAAGATGATGGTACAGAAGTTAATTATGATAAAGATAATGATAATTCTTTAGATATAGATGAAAATATAGACGCTGAAAGTAATGTAGAGGAGATCGTAGAAAATTCAGCAAAAAAAATATTTCTTACCTTTGATGATGGACCTTCAAATTTAACACCAGAAATACTTAAAATATTAGATGAAAATCAGGTTAAAGCAACATTTTTTACAATTGGAAAAAATGTAGAAAAAAATCCTCAGTGGGTAAAACAGGCTTATGATGAAGGGCATATGGTACTTCCGCATACATATACCCACGAATATTCAATATATTCCACATTTGAAACCTATTATAATGATTTGGAGCTAGCTAAAAAGTCTATTGAAGATGTAATAGATATAGAAGTTCCGTACATTTTTCGATTTCCTGGAGGCTCTTCTAATCAGAGCTCCTTTAAATATGGTGGTCAGCAATTTATGCCTAAACTAACTGAAGATGTTAAAGAAAAGGGATACTACTATATAGATTGGAATGTATCTTCTGGAGATGCTAGTCCTGATTATGATAATAAGGAAAAAATGATAAGTAATGTTATTGATGGAGGTAAGAATAAAGATTTTATCGTTGCATTATTCCATGATACATCTCGCAACACAAAAATGGCAGAAATATTGCCGGATATTATATTAGAACTGAAAAATCAGGGATATACCTTTAGGACATTTAGAGATATTACTGAGGATGAATTAAATACGATGGTTCAGCTTAAAATAGCAAATAAACCTATAATTAGGTAAATAAGAAGCAACGTGGTAAAAAATGGGTGAAATTTAAAATAAAGGATAAAATATTTCTAGGATATATTTTTATAATCATTGAAATATGAACTAACGCTAGGGGGTTATGCCTCTGGCGTTTTTTTGTATGCTTTTTTAATTGCCAAAAGTTACATGACCTTTCAATAATTCTTTTATGATAAAATTTCTAAAGGTGGCGGTCCACATGAAAGGGTGGTAGGTATGAAAAATATATTAAAAAACTATAAAACAAGGATAATTAGTATAGGTATATTATTAAGCATTATGTTCTCGGTTGGTATAATAAGCTATAATTCTTCTAAAGAAAATATTAGTAAAAACAAAGCAAAATTAGAAACGGCTTCATTAGGAAAATCCTTAAGAGATGAACCTACTGAAGAAAGTGATGTAGAATTAGATGCGACAGAAAAAAGTATAGAAATAGAAGAAGAGGTTCAACAGGAAAATATTACTGATAATGTTGAAAATTCTGCTGATTCAAAAGAAACTAGCAATGTATCTAATATCTCAACTGAGTCTATTGAAGGAGAATATTATAAAGTTAAAAAAGGAGATACATTGTCTTTAATAGCACAGAGAGCTAATATATCCACAAAACAATTAAAACAGCTTAATAATTTATCTTCAGATATGATATATGTAAATCAAACATTAAAAATAAAAGGCACTGTAAATAATTCTTCAAGTCAAACACCAAACAAAGGAACCGTAAATAATTCTTCAAGTCAAACACCAAACAGAGGTAATGAAAGAAATGAGGATCTATATTGGCTAAGTAGAATTATTCATGCAGAGGCTCAAGGAGAGTCCTATAAGGGTAAGGTCGCAGTAGGAAATGTAATAATTAATAGGGTTAATAGCTCTAAATTTCCGAATACAATTAAAGGTGTTATTTTTGATAAACAGGATGGTTATACTCAATTTTCTCCAGTTATAGATGGATCAATTTATAATACACCTGATGCAGAGAGTATTAAAGCTGCCACTGCTGTTCTAAACGGTGAAAGACCAGTAGGAAATGCATTGTATTTCTTAAATCCAAGCAAATCTACAAATTTCTGGATTGTTAATAATAGACAGTATATGACGACTATAGGATTACACGATTTTTATTATTAGAATTTCTCATATTTTAATAAAACAAATATTATATAAATATTAAACTCGATAAAGGTCAGCTTCTAGGAGCTGACCTTTATCATTGAAAAGTTTTAGGCACATTTATATATATGTTGAGAATATAATAATAGTAATTAGTATTTAATATAAAAACAACTTTAAAATAGACTTTAAAATAATAATATAAATCAGTTGACAAGCTTTGTGCTCCTATGATAAACTTACAACAATATTCAGAATTAATAATTGCAAATTAATATGCGTATTAATAAATAGAGGTGCACTGAAGAAGAGTATATAACAGGTGTTAAGAGGAAAGCGCTCAATACTGCTATAGAAAGGCTGACGTGCCGAAATCGTTAATAAGCTTTATATTAACGGTTGGTGGTTTGGTAAATAATTAAGCCACTGTCATAGATAATAATCTATGGAGAGCTATTTGTTGATTGAAAAATTACATGGTAAGAGGTGCACTACTTTTATTTAGTAGAGAATTACTCTGGCTTTTGTATCGATTTTCAATTATAACTAACTACTCCTGGAACCTTTCTAGGGGTTTTTTTGTTACAAAAAGACATTATTATAAAGCGTAGGAGGTTGAAATGTAATGGGTTTAACAATTGGTATTGTTGGAGGCACAGGTGCAGTAGGAAGAAAGATAATGGAAATACTTAAAGAAAGGAATTTATCTATAGAAAAATTAAGGCTATTTGCTTCAGAAAAATCTGCTGGACAAAAAGTAATGTTCAATAATGAAGAAGTAACAGTAGAGCTACTAACAGAAGATGTAATGAAAGAAACATTTGATTACTTGCTATTCTCAGCAGGAGGATCCGTATCTGAAAAATTTGCGCCTATTGCAGCGGAGGCAGGAAATATAGTAATAGATAACTCATCTCAGTGGCGAATGACAGAAGGAATTCCTTTAGTCGTACCAGAAGTAAATGGACATATTTTAAAAGGATATAGAGGTATCATAGCTAATCCAAACTGTTCAACAATTCAAATGGTAGTGGTTCTTGCTCCTCTTCATAAAAAATATGGCATTAAACGAGTGGTTGTTTCAACATATCAAGCTGTATCAGGTAGTGGGTATAAGGCAATTGATGAATTAAATAAACAGCTTGCTGATGAAAACTACCCAAATAAAGTATACACAAGAAAGATTTCAGGAAACTGTATTCCACATATAGATGTATTTAATGAAAACGGCTTTACAAAAGAAGAGCTTAAAATGGTATATGAAACACATAAAATTTTAGAAGATCATACAATAGAGGTCAATCCTACTGCTGTAAGAGTACCGGTATTTTATGGCCATAGTGAATCCATATATGTAGAATTTAATAATGAGCCAAATGTACAGGAAGTAAGACAAATATTAGGAGAAACTGAAGGTGTGGTTGTAAACGATGTTCCAGAGGAAAACAAATATCCTACTGCACTTGAGGCGGAAAACACTGATTACACATATGTAGGACGAATTCGTAAGGATTTATACAATCCAAATGGATTATCATTGTGGGTGGTTGCAGATAATCTTAGAAAAGGTGCTGCTACGAATGCAGTACAAATTGTAGAAGCTATTGAAAATTTAAAATAATAAATAGGTAAATAAGGGGGTAATATTTATGTTCACGGGTGCTGGGGTTGCTATTGTAACGCCTTTTAAAGAAGGTAGAATTGATTTTGAAGCTTTTGAAAGGTTAGTAGATTTTCAAATAGAAAATAATACGCAAGCTTTAATCGTATTAGGTACAACTGGAGAATCATCAACACAAAACTTTAAGGAAAGAGAAGAGCTGATTACTTCGGCTGTTAAAAAAGCAGCTGGAAGAATACCAGTCATAATAGGTACTGGTTCGAATTCAACTCAAGCAGCTGTAGAAAATACGAAGCAAGCAGAAGCATTAGGAGCGGACGGGGTGCTCCTTGTAACTCCTTATTATAACAAGTGTACACAGAAAGGTTTAATTGAACACTTTACTATCATAGCGAATGCTACAAAGCTACCTGCAATTTTATATAATGTTCCATCTAGAACGGGAGTAAATATTGCACCAGAAACCGTAGCAGCTTTAAGTAATGTTGAAAATATTATTGGGGTTAAAGAAGCTAGTGGCAACATTTCTCAAATATTAGAGATTAAAAGATTAGTTCCAGCGGATTTTAAAATCTATTCTGGAAATGATGATCAAGTAATTCCTATTTATGCATGTGGAGGTCATGGCGTTATTTCTGT
Source organism: Bacillota bacterium (assembly GCA_023387935.1). Taxonomy (GTDB): domain Bacteria; phylum Bacillota; class Clostridia; order Peptostreptococcales; family Natronincolaceae; genus Alkaliphilus_B. The sequence continues at coordinate 672 of JAEWHG010000010.1, read as the reverse complement.
ATCATCTAATGTTATTCCAAAGGAAATGCAAGAGATGTGCGTTGCGTTTATGAATGGCAACGTAGAAGAAGCTCTAAGAATACAACTTTTATATAAAAAGTTTATAGATCTTTTATTCTGTGAAGTTAACCCAATTCCAGTAAAGGCGGCCTTAAATGCTATGGGATATATTGAAAATGAATTAAGACTTCCGTTAACACCTATGGAAGAGAGTAATAAAACTAAGCTAATTGATGAAATGAAAAAACAAAGCATTATTTAAGGAGGCTTTTCTATATGGATTTATTGATTTATGGAATAAGTGGACACATGGGTAAATTAATAGAGGATATAGCTAAGAAAGATTCCTATTGGAATAAAATTGGCGGAATTGATTCTGGCGTATCTAAGGATTCGTCAAAGGAAAAATACGATGTAGTGATTGATTTTTCCCATCCATCTGCATTAGATAATATATTAAAGCTTTGTAGAGAAAAAAATATACCTCTGATAATTGGAACAACAGGATTTAATGAAGAACAACTAAATCAAATAAAGTTGGCTTCTGCTGAGATTCCAATATTACAATCAACGAATATGTCTTTGGGAATGAACTTATTGTTTGCATTGGTTGAACAAACAGCGGCAATACTAAAGGATAAGGTAGATATTGAAGTGATAGAATCACACCAT
>JAEWHG010000195.1 GCA_023387935.1 Bacillota bacterium | reverse complement strand
AAAACAATGTAGTTACTACCTAAGACTAACTTAATATAATTGATACTGCTATTGAAATTACTAATATAATCATAATAGCCATACCTGCAGGGCGACCAAAATTAATAGTCCATCCTATTCCAAAACGTTTTTCTACATGTAGGTTCGGATCATCTGGATTATAATAGAACATTCCCCATTTCCAAAACCGATCATCATCTCTATCAATAACCTTATTATTGATCTCTTCTTCATGATCTATCTTTATTCTACTTCCACTTTGCCCAGTTTTTATTGCAACTAATATAGCTCCTACTATTGGAACAAATACGGATAATCCGTAAATTAAAAAACTTACCTTTGATTTAGGATCTGTAATCTGTAGAACATTTAACTGAATATAAGCAAATTGTATATTGATTATTACGGAAGTGACCAACATATAAATAGCCCAATAACGCTTTGCTATTTGATTTTGCTTTAAAGATGTTTTGGGCATAGAAGCTTGAATACTCGGCCTTACATTTTGAATTACCCTATATATAATGTAAAATAGAACTGTCATTCCTATTTGTGTCAGAGGCAAGCCAAAAACACTAAGAAAGCTTTTGTTCGTATAATTTGTAATGTTACCATAAAGGTCAAAGTGTATTGGCACCTTACTAGGTAAATATGGATACTGAATCATTGTAAATACCGTGGTGAAAGCTATAATACCAATTGGTATCCAAAACCAATGATGTGATAAATACTTTTGATTATATCTATGGGATGTATCTACTATAACTACCTGCTTTTTATTTTGAATCCATCCTTTTTCTTTTTTCAATAATTTTGATTTATTATGTGCATATAAATAATTCACAGACATGTTTGCTACCAATATCAGTACTCCATAATTTAAGTAATCTACATTTTGAGTTTTTATAGATATTGCACTTAATATCATAGCTATACCTATTGATGACAACCCATAGTTTCTTTTATAGCTTTTCTTTATTTTTAATACTTCCTCATTATCATTAACTTCCTCTGGAATAACGATACCAAAAAGCAGTGTTTTTCTAGTAAAGTTTGGCATAAAATACCCAATAAATAATAGTGGTAAATATACTACTAATAAGTTTAATAGAAATACAAAAGAAAACATGTTACTCCTCCCCTCTCAAGGCATATCTTTTATAATTATTTTCTATTAATTCTATAAACTTCTCTTTTGTTATACCTCTTAGATAAGCTTCAGAAGTTGTAATTTTTAATAACTCCTCTAATGACTCAAAATATTCTGGAGTATTTTGAACATCTAAATCTGGGTTAATCATAACCCCACTTTTCCTGTGAATTACAACCCAGCCTTCTTGCTTAAGTTGATTATAAACCTTATTTACAGTATGAAAGTTAATACCAATATCTGAAGCTAGCTGTCTAACAGACGGCAAAGCTTCCCCTAGCTTTAATTCCCCCAAGGCGATTCCTCTAATAATCTGATTTTTTATTTGCTGATAAATAGGGATCTCTGATTCAAACGCTATTTCTAGAAACATAATTCACCTCCTAAAACATTATATCTGTTATATATAATATATAACAGATATAGACGTTGTGCAATATTTTTATAAAATAAAAACTTAATATTTTTTATTGATTATTCATATGAATTATCTATATATGAAAGTTTTCGATAGACTATTATTACCAAATTGACTATTATTGAATAAAACCTATGGTACCATAGGTTTTATATATATGACTAATATTAATACTATTTTCTTTATACCATATTCTTATGTACTTCTAAGTGCATCAATAGGATTTAGATTACTTGCTCTCCTTGCTGGCGCCCATCCAAATATAATTCCAACCGCTGCTGAAAATCCTACGCCAAGTGCAATGGCCCAATTTGATATTACAAAGGTAATATCTAACATAATAGCCGCGCACCATGAAATACCTATTCCAAATAATAGACCCACAAAACCACCCAGCAAGGATAAAAAAATAGATTCAATTAAAAATTGAAATTGAATTTGCTTAGGCTGTGCACCCAGTGCCTTTCTAAGCCCAATTTCTGTTGTACGTTCCGTTACAGATACTAGCATCATATTCATAATACCAATACCTCCAACCAATAAAGCAATCGATGCAATACCAGCCAGCATAGTAGTCATCATGTTGGTCATAGTTTCCATAGTATCTAACAAGCTATCTAAATTGATGATATTATAGCTATCCTCTTTATAATTAAATGCCTGATTTAATACCAACTCCGTATTCTCAATAACTTCATCCGTTTTATCAGTATCTGAAATGTGCATTTCAAGAGAAGAAATATTACTTACTCCTACAATACTCATTGCAGTTGTGTAGGGAATAATCGCTTTACCCTTAGAAGTTGCTCCTCTCCCTTTTTCCATCATTGTTGTAACATCCGATATAACACTTTCATCCAATACTCCTACAACCCTATATGTGTTCCCATTAATCTTCATGGTTTTTCCTATGGCATTCTCTCCAAAGAATAGAATCTCTTCCAATGGCTTATTTATTATTGCAACTTTATTTTTTTTTTCCATATCTAATATATTCAGTGCTCTTCCTCGAATAATTAAATTCGAATTATTTTTAAAATACACTTCATTTTTTCCATTAACAGTAACATTCTCTTCTAAAATAGAATCTCTAACTATTGAGGTTTTCATAGATAACGTAGGGGATATCCCTGAAACATTTTCGATTACTAAGAGTTTTTCTAAATCATTATGACTAAGTCCTTGCTTTAAATGTGTCCCATATGCCTGTACAGTAATCTTGCCCGCACCTAAACTGGAAAATTGGCTGGTAATTTCGCCTGTTACTCCTTCTACTATCGTTATTAAAGCTATAATAGATGTTACACCTATTATAATACCTAATACTGTAAGAAAGGAGCGCACCTTATTATTCATAATATTTTGCCATGACATTTTTATACATTCTTTAATCATCTTAAGTCGCCTCCTCATATAAATTACCATCTAAAATTTTTACAGTTCTGCTTGCGTTTTTTGCAATATTAGTATCATGGGTAATCATAATGATGGTTCGTCCTTCTTCATTCAGTTCTCTAAAGAGGGCCATTACCTGCTGTCCTGTTTTTTGGTCAAGTGCACCTGTAGGTTCGTCGGCAAGGAGAATCGTTGGATCTGTAGACAAAGCTCTTGCAATAGCAACCCGTTGCTGTTGTCCTCCTGATAGTTGATTTGGATAATTATTAACTTTATCAGCTAGTCCCACACGCTCTAATACTTTTATAGCTCTTTTTCTTCTCTCTACTGGAGTTACACCTGCATATATCATAGATAATTCAACATTTTCTATAGCTGTAAGTCTTGGCAAAAGGTGAAATGACTGAAATATGAATCCGATTTCCCTACTGCGAATATGTGCCAGCTCTACTTCATTTAAATTCGCTATTCTACGTCCTGCAAGGACATATTCTCCACTTGTAGGAGTATCTAAACAGCCAATAATATTCATAATAGTTGATTTACCTGAGCCAGATGGTCCTAAAATGGAAATAAATTCTCCACTCTTAATATTCAAATTTATCCCTTTCAACACTGTCTGTTCTTCTCCACCCATATAATAGGACTTTCTAATATTTTTCATGGAAAGAATTTCTTGGTCCATATTTTGCGCCTCCTAGTTGTTTCTCATCATATTAAAAGGATTTACCATAGTATTCATTAATCTAGGAATCAATATTATTTCACCTGATTCTACTCCAGCTCTTATTTCAACAATATTACCATCATTTATGCCAACAGTAACTAGCTTAGCTGCCATTGCATCCTTATTATCTCTATAATATACAAATGGTTTATTTTCATTATCAAATTGTAGTCCTTTTATAGATATGGTAATAGCATTAGGAACATTTTCGTTAACCATTGTAACTTCTGTAGACATGCCAATCAATACCTCATCATCTTTTTCCAAGTCTATAGAGGCTGTAAAAAATGATACACCGTTTACTGTTGTAGCTTCCTTAGAAACCTTAGTGATTTTACCTTTTATTTTTCTATCAAGTGGATTTATCAATACATCTACTTCCTTACCTACTTCTATAGCGCCCATATCGTATTCATCAACCCTTATAGTAACTTTCAAATCCGAGTAATCTGTAATTGTAGTAATTTTCGTTCCAGCCACCAACATTTCACCTTCTTCAACTAAAATCTCACCAACTTCCCCATCAATCTTAGCTTTTATCTTTTGTCCTTGAGTAGTTTCCAATATCACATCATCTTTTTTTACAGAATCGCCTTCCTTTGCATATATTGTTTTTATTTGCATAATAGTGTCAGATATTATCAGTTGTCTCTCTTTTGCTTCTACGTTGCCGTTAAAGCTGTAATATGTGGTTATATCCTGTATTTTAGCAATTTCTTTATCATATACCTCTTCCTTTGATCTAAGTATTAATACTACAACCACGGCAGTTATAAGCACTGTGATAAGACTAGCAATGATCATTTTGTTTTTATTTTGCTTTTTTTGCTTCATTTAATATTCCTCCTGACATTATTATAAGCATATTGAAAATAATAATATTACCTGAATATCAATTATTATAACCAAACTATATGTTAGAAATGAAAAATTTAGGGAATTATATTTAGATAGGTTTAGGAGGGCTAATCTTGATAAAAATAATAATAAAAAAATTCATTAAAAATTACGAAAATACGAATGATAAATTTGTAAGAGAGTCCTATGGCATATTGGCAGGAATATTAGGTATCATATGCAATCTATTTTTATTTGCATTAAAATTGTCTATAGGACTGTTTATAAACAGTATTGCCGTTATTTCCGACGCTTTTAATAATCTTACGGATTTAGGTTCTTCATTAATTTCTATAATAGGAGCAAAATTAAGTAATCGGCCACCAGATAGAGAGCACCCTTATGGTCATGGAAGATTTGAATATATATCTTCCTTAGTAGTATCCTTTATAATTTTCTCCGTTGGCTTCCAATTACTAAAAAGCTCCTTCGATAAAATTCTTCATCCTGAAGAAGTGCTATTTAGTCCAATATCCATATTGATTCTTATTTTTTCAGTTTCAATAAAGCTTTGGATGTATTCATATAACAAATATATCGGTAAAGCTATCAATTCGAGTATAAACAAGGCAACGGCATACGACAGTTTAAATGATGCTTTATCTACCAGCGCAGTAATTATAACAACAATAATAGGTAATTTTTTAGATTTTCCTATTGATGGCATAGTAGGGGTTATTATTTCATTTTTGATCCTTTATACGGGTTTTAGTATTGCAAAAGATACTGTAGATTTGCTTCTAGGCTCTTCTCCAAACCCAGAGCTTGTTAATACCATAAATTCATTAGTTTTACAGGGGAAATATATCATAGGAACTCATGACTTAAAAGTCCATGATTACGGTCCTGGAAGAATTATTGCATCTATCCATGCAGAGGTTCCAGATGATGCAAATATTATTGAGATTCATTCTATAATTGATGAGCTTGAAGACAAAATAGCAGATGAACTTGGAATCAATATAGTTATTCATATGGACCCGATCTCTACTGATATTGATAGGATTAATCAGATAAGTGTATCCGTTACTAATATTGTGAACCAGGTAAATGAAAAGTTTAGTATAGCAAATCTCCGTGTGGCTGATGGAGAAAATAGAGTCAATATTATTTTTGATTTACTAGTACCATCATCCATAGCTATTTCCGAATATGATGATATACGTAATTTGATTGCAGAAAAAATAAAAGAAAATAATATTAAGTTCAATGCTATAATTAATATAATTAGCTCAAATAACTAAAGGGACAAGCTTCTTGTCCCTTTGTTCTATCTATAGATTTTCTATTTGCCAATCTATCGATTCTTTTCCTATGGATTGTAAAAACTGATTTGTTTTTGAAAAAGGCTTAGATCCGAAGAATCCTCTACTAGCTGATAAAGGACTTGGATGCACTGACTTAATTATGTAGTGCTGAGTACTTGTTATTAGCTTTTCTTTACTAATTGCATTATTACCCCACAAAATAAATACCATAGGTTCTTTTCTTTCATTTAACAAACGGATTATATTATCCGTAAATATTTCCCAACCAATTTTTCTATGGGAGTTGGCTTCACCCGCTCTTACTGTTAAGGCTGTATTTAATAACAGAACACCTTGATCCGCCCACTTCTTGAGATATCCATTATTCGGAATGTAACAATCTAAATCCTCTTTTAGTTCCTTATATATATTTACCAAAGATGGTGGTATCCGAACGCCAGGATTTACAGAAAAGCTAAGGCCATGGGCCTGATTTGGGCCATGGTAAGGATCTTGTCCTAATATAACTACTTTGATATCTTTGTAGGAAGTATAGTGAAGAGCATTAAAAATATTATGCTTATCTGGATATATATCCTTTGTCTTATACTCTTCCTCTAAAAATTCTCTTAGTTTTTTATAATATTCTTTTTCAAACTCGTCTTTTAGTAATTCATTCCAATCATTTTTAAATATTACTTCCATTTGTATCACCTCATACAATAATAGTACTATATATTCTAAACAAAGTATTCCCTTATCTTAAAGAATTACAATACGTATTTATTCATTTATAAAAAATCACTTGAATTTCATAGATATTTGGATGTTACTATTTCATATTCCTTCATATTTATTGCTTCTCTATAAGATGCTTCCAATATTTCGTAGGCATATTTCTTTTTTGTAGTTTGGGATTTATTTTATCTTTAATAGCTATATTGTTAAAGTATTCCTTCCAAAGACTTTGATAGATTTCTTCATCTTCATGTAGTTGTATTGATTTATTTAACTCTAATTCTGTAATGATCCATTCCTGTTTATTATAAACGACTGCAATATTTCTGCTTACGTCATGTATAACCCATCTCTCATTAGAGATTCTATTAGCAAAATGGTCTGCAATTAAGCCTACTACATTGTTTTCTGGTTCTATAGATGCGTACAATATATTATTTTTAAGCTCTCTAAATCGTACTAGACCTAGCATAAAATGTATTTCCTTAGATACTTTTTGACGTATATTCTGCACTAATAGCACACGGTCATTTGTTAGATTTAAGTCTACCTCTTTCCCAATTTTCCATCCAAGTCTTAGATAATTATATATAATGGTTCCTCTATCCTCTAATTCAGATAGATACACATAAAATATGTTTTTTAGAGCCTCCTTAGAAATCTTTGTCTTTACAGAATTGTATACTCTATCGGATTTTTCTATATCTGTTTTAATATATACTTTCTCTATTATAAAGCTTTCCTGCAAATCATCCTCAGAAACGATCTTTTCTGGTATTTGTCTTCTATAATAAGCATGGTGTATCGCTGTTAATATGCCTTCAAAGCTTCCATCATATATGTAATAAATCATTAAAATTCTCCTAACACCTTTATTTTGTTATCTATAATAAGAACCCCACCCATCAAGGCAATCAAAGATTGCTGATGGGTCCCGGGAACCTTGTTGTATTCACAATAAGATTAGGATACATAGAAAAAAGCGATAACTGCTCTGTATTATTAGTATTTCGGTTTCCTTTTGTTTCTAAAACTAAATTTTTTCTTATAATTTCTCCATCCATATCCTTTAATCCAAAATATTTACCTTTACAGGTAATAAAATATTTTGCCCTCTTTAATACTACGCCTAGCTTTTTTAAATCCTCAAAATCTAAGGAAGCAAATTTTCTTGCAGAAATTATTCTCATTGCTGATTTTACGCCTACTCCAGGAATTCTTAATAATATACTGTAATCAGCTTTGTTTATTTCTACTGGAAATAAATTGATATTTCTTAAAGCCCAATCGCATTTTGGATCCAGTTCTAAATCAAAATTTGGTTTGTTTTCATCAAGTAATTCATCTGCATTATATCCATAAAATCTTAATAGCCAATCTGCTTGGTACAATCTATTTTCTCTTACAAAGGGTGGAGATATAATAGCCGGTAAATTAGGACTGTTGGATACTGGAACGTAAGCAGAATAATAAACTCTTTTTAGCTTATATCCCTTATACAAGCCTTCAGATAGCTTTAATATCTTTAAATCATTATCTCTAGTAGCTCCGACAATAAGCTGAGTAGTCTGGCCTGCAGGAACAAATTTTTCGGCATATTTAAATCTCCTTATCTCCTCGACTGATTGAATCATTCTACTATTGATAAAGTTCATAGGCTTTAATATGCTTTCTTTATTTTTCTGAGGTGCTAAAGCCTTTAATCCTTCACTAGATGGCAGTTCTATATTTACGCTCATTCTATCTACATATAGTCCTGCTCTCTCAATTATTTCTTTATCTGCTCCAGGTATGGCCTTTAAATGAATGTACCCATTAAATTTTTCTTCCAATCTAAGCTTTTTAACTGTTTTTTCTAAAAGTTCCATGGTATAGTTCGGATTTTTATAAACTGCTGAGCTTAGAAAAAGTCCTTCAATATAATTTCTTTTATAAAAATTCATAGTTAGATCTACTACTTCTTCTGGAGTAAAAGTAGCTCTAGGTAATTGATTCGCGCATCTATTTATACAATACACACAGTTATAGATACAATCATTCGTCAATAGTATCTTTAGAAGAGAAATACATCTGCCATCATCGGACCAGCTATGACATATACCACCAGGATTTGCACTACCCAATTCTCCCTTCTTCCCTTTTCTATTACTTCCGCTAGAAGAACAGGATACGTCATATTTAGCGGCATCCGATAATATTTTTAATTTTTCTAATACATCCATATAAAACCACCTCAAATATTTTTATTACTATTATTCTACTATAGTTTTGCATATAAATCAAACATACGTTCTATTGTTGTGAAATTTTTTAAGTCTTAAGTCCTACTATAAAAATTATTGATATTCCATGTATCTACAGAGATTTTAATATTAAACTCAAAATCTTAATATTGAATAATAACATGGTGTATGATACTATATATGGTATATTGTTAAATATATTTTACAATATGTTGGCAAAATATATTGTGCAATATATAGAAAATCATACGCTATATTGTGCAAGTTCTATATTAAAAGTTTACATTCTAAATATGAATTGTTGTATTTATCCCTTATAAACTTTGAGGGTTTTATTATTACTTCGTGGAGGTTGACTATGATTACAAAGGTAAAGAAAAGAGATGGAAGAGAAGTATTATTCAACATGGAGAAAATCACTAATGCAATTTATAAGGCTAGTGCATCTATAGGAAATAATTCTTATAGCGAAACAGTGGTTTTAGCAGAAAAGGTTGTAAAGAACTTATTAGATAAATTCGGTAATACAACTCCAACAGTCGAAGAAATACAAGATGTAGTGGAGCAAGTATTAATAGAAAATAATATGCCTCAAATAGCAAAAAACTATATCTTATATCGTTCTGAACGTACTAGACTACGTGAGATGAATACTAGACTTATGAAAATAATGGGAGATATAACCTTTAAAGAATCAAAAGATAGTGATTTAAAAAGAGAAAATGCTAATATCGATGGAGATACAGCCATGGGAACTATGCTTAAATATGGTGCAGAAAGTGCCAAGCAATTCTATGAAATGTTTATATTAAATCCAGAGCATTCTAAACTACATAATAGTGGAGATATTCACATTCACGATTTGGATTTTCTAACATTAACAACAACATGTTGCCAAATAGATATAGACCGATTATTTAATAAAGGTTTTTGCACTGGACATGGAAACCTAAGGGTACCTAATGATATTATCAGTTATGCTGCTCTTGCATGTATCGCTATACAATCTAACCAAAACGATCAGCATGGTGGTCAGGGTATTCCTAACTTCGATTATGGTATGGCTCCTGGAGTTGTTAAAACATATATTAAGCTATATAAACAAAATCTTATAAAAGCTTTAGAATTACTTTCAAATATCAATAACATAGAAAAAATAGTCGAAACTATTTTACATACAATCAAACTAGAAAACAATTTATATCCTTGCTTAGCAAATAATAATAACTATCAGCATTATGAATCTTTACTACTTAAAAATCATATTGAGAACCATGACATTATTGTAAAGGCACAAAATTTTGCTATAGAAAATGCCGCAAAAGAAACTGAAAAGAGAACGTATCAAGCAATGGAAGCTCTTATTCACAACTTAAATACTATGCACAGTAGAGCAGGAGCTCAAATTCCGTTCAGCTCTATTAATTATGGCTTAGATGAATCTCCTGAGGGAAGATTGGTTATGAAAAACCTTCTTCTAGCAACAGAAGCGGGCTTGGGAAATGGTGAGACTGCAATATTCCCAATCCAAATTTTCAAGGTTAAAGAAGGTATTAATTATAATCCAGAGGATATAAATTACGATCTCTTTAAGTTGGCTTGTAGAGTAAGTGCCAAAAGATTATTCCCTAATTTTTCATTTATTGATGCACCATTTAATTTAAAATATTATAAAAAAGGTCGCCCAGAAACAGAAGTAGCTTATATGGGTTGTAGAACAAGAGTTATTGGCAATACTTTCGATCCATCGAATGAGATTACCTTCGGAAGAGGAAATTTAAGCTTTACAACGATTAATTTACCAAGGTTAGCTTTAAGCAGTAAAGGGGACTTAGATATTTTCTTTAAAGAATTAGATCGTAGAATAGATAAGGTTGTAGAGCAATTACTAGAAAGATTCGAAATACAGGCAAGAAAAAAAGTTAAGAACTTTCCATTTCTTATGGGCGAAGGAGTTTGGATAGGTGCAGACAAGTTAAATAGAGAAGATGAAATAAGAGAAGTTTTAAAGCATGGAACATTAACAACTGGATTTATTGGACTAGCAGAATGTCTAGTAGCTTTAACTGGTAAGCATCATGGAGAATCTGAAGCTTCACAAGAACTTGGACTTAAAATAATTACTCATATGAGAAACAGAATGGATAAGGCAAGTCTTGAGCATAAGCTTAACTTTACTTTGATTGCTACTCCAGCTGAAGGAACAGCAGGTAGATTTGTAAAAATAGATAAAGAAGTATTTGGTGAAATAAAAGGAATAACAGACAGAACATACTATACGAATAGCTTTCATATTCCTGTTTACTACAAGTTAAATGCTTATGATAAAATAAGAATTGAAGCTCCATATCACGAACTAACAAATGCTGGCCATATAACATATGTAGAACTAGATGGAAATCCATCTAACAACTTAGAAGCCTTTGAAAAAATAGTTAGAGCTATGAAGGAGCTAGGCATTGGTTATGGCTCCATAAATCATCCAATAGACAGAGATCCTGTTTGTGGCTATACAGGTATCATTGGAGATACCTGCCCTAAATGTGGAAGAGAAGAAGGAAATATAAAATTCGAAAGAATACGCCGAATTACTGGCTATCTAGTAGGAACCTTAGATCGATTTAATGACGCTAAAAAAGAAGAAGAAAAAGACAGAATCAAGCATATATAGCTACTGAAATAAACAAAGGTGATGATAATGAATAACGCTATAAGAATCTCTGGAATAGTTAATGAATCAATAGTAGATGGACCAGGTATTAGGTTCGTTGTTTTTGCACAGGGCTGTATACATAATTGTCCAGAATGTCATAATCCACATACCCATTCCTTTAAAGGCGGATATACTATTTCAATAGATGAAATCATTAAACTAGTTGAAAAGAATCCTCTGTTAGATGGAGTTACTTTAAGTGGTGGTGATCCTTTTGAACAGGCAGATGTATTTGGAAAGCTTGCACAAACAGTAAAGAAAATGGGATTAAGCGTAATGACCTATACTGGATATCAGTTTGAAGAAATCCTTCAGCAAGTTCATCACAAAAAGGGTTGGGATACGCTACTCAAATATTCAGATATTATCGTTGATGGAAAATATGATAAGAACAAGTCAAAGCTAGATTTAAAATTCATAGGCTCTACCAATCAACGAATTGTAGATGTAAAAACAACCTTAGCTAGTAATGAAATCACTACAGTAGAGTTCTGTATCGATTGATTAATTATAGGGATATTAATTCTATAATATCAATGAATATTTGCTATTATTTAAATCCTTACCTACTTCCTTTTGTTGCAAGATTTTTGATAAATATATAAACAAAAAATTCAGTCTAGATATTAGGCTGAATTTTTTTGTTTATAAGTTTATTTAACTTTATTCCTTCTTATTTCCTCCGTAACCAACGGTATTACCTTAGAAGCATCTCCTACGATTCCAACATCTGCTACTTCAAATATAGCAGCATCTGGATTTTTATTAATCGCTATGATAAGCTCCGACTCTTCCATTCCAGCAACGTGCTGTATCGCTCCAGATATACCGCAGGCAAAGTATAAATCAGGTCTTACAGTTTTTCCTGTCTGCCCAACCTGTCTCTCCTTATCCAGCCAACCACTATCTATAACTGCACGAGAACCAGATACTTCTCCTTTAAGAGTTTCTGCAAGCTCATATAAATGAGTCATATTTTCTTTTGAGCCCATGCCTCTACCTGCAGATATCAGCACATTAGCATCTTCTATATTCGCTTTCTTTTTATCTTCCTTTACAATCTCAAGAATTTCTACATTTAAATCAGAATGTACCAACCCAGCATCAAACTCCACAACTTCTCCTACTCTATTTGTGTCTCTATCCAGCTTTAACATAACTCCTGGTCTAACAGTAGACATCTGTGGTCTATGGTCTGGACATATGATTGTCGCCATTATATTTCCACCAAATGCTGGTCTTGTCATAAGAAG
>JAEWHG010000121.1 GCA_023387935.1 Bacillota bacterium | reverse complement strand
CCCGGCCAGTTATAATTGAATAGTATATTCAAGGCCGATTCTGCTATACCTTCAATATTTGTGTTAAAAACTTCATTATATTTTTCTATAAAATTACTTATCGTTTTAGAAATATCTTCTTTCCGAGCTCTCAAGGGTGGTATATTAATATTAAATACATTCAGTCTATAAAATAGATCTCCTCTAAAAGTATTATTTTGAACTGCCTCAAAAAGATTTCTATTCGTAGCAGCAATTATCATAATATCTATTTCCTTACTAGTAGTGCCCCCTATTCTTGTAACTTTTCTTTCTTGAATAACTCTTAGCAAACTAGCTTGTAAAGATAGAGGCAATTCCCCTATTTCATCGAGAAAAAGAGTTCCTCCATTTGCTAACTCAAACTTACCAGGTTGTCCCTCTTTTTTCGCTCCAGTGTATGAACCACCTTCATATCCAAACAATTCACTTTCTCCAAGACTGATTGGAAGAGCTCCACAATTAACATCTATAAAAGGTTTATTTCTACGAGGACTATTGTTATGAATAGATTGAGCAAATAACTCTTTTCCAGTTCCACTTTCTCCCATAATTAATACATTTGAGCTACCTTGGGATGCAATTTTAGCAAGTTCAATGGACTCTTTTATAGCTTCAGAATCACCAATTATATCTCTAAAGGAATAAAACTTACTATTGTTTCTGCTATTTTTATAGTTGTCACCTGGAAAATTAACTTTACGATCTTCTTTGTTAATTATAATAACAAAGCTTCTTCCACCCATATCATCTTTAAATTTAGAAATTGAAATATTGCAGTTTATCTCTTTATTTTTTAGGTGCACTATTGTTTTTTTATTAAAAATATCCTCTTCCTTATCTAAAAGTGAATTCAAATCCACCGATACAACTAAAACATTATCTATATTCCGCCCTAAAACATACTCTTCCTTTACTTGCAATATACTTTCCATCCTTCTATTTATGGACACTATATTTTTATTATGATCTAAAATTATTAAACCATCGGATATTGATTTTTTAATAATGCTAGTATAGTTTTCAATAATTGAGTTTCCTTTGCTTTGTGAAATTTTGATTTTGTTCTCTATTGCATAGGATGTTGCTTTTGCCATACCTAGGGTATGCAAAGATACATAGCTAGCAAATCCAGTAATACCTATACATCCAATTAATTTCCCTTCAATATCATGAATAGGTGCAGCAGAGGTGGTAAATTTATGAAGCTCATGGTAGCAATGTTCTTCCGCCCAAGTCTGAACAGGCTTATCAAGATACAAACATGTTCCCATAGCATTTGTTCCTATCCGATTTTCATTTAAATCTATATTCTTAAACTCAGTACTGCTTTCTACCGTTGGGTTACTTAATGCATCTAATACAATTCCATGAGAATCTAGAAGTGTTATACTAAAGTTAGATTTATCTATGATCTCGTATAATTCATTAATATATGGTCTTGCTATATCGATAAGCATATGATTTTTTCTTATAGCTTCCTCGCGTAATTCTACATCGCCTTTATGTATATCTTGATTCGTAAAATCAATATTGTTTTTTCTACATCTGATCCATGATTCTTTAATTAAATCATCTACCCCAGAAATTTCATCCTCTTTTAATACAAAAAATTTATCCCATGCCTTCTTTACCATTTCTCTTTTGTCTGCAAAATTCATATTGATCACCTTTGTAGTAATTCATATTTGTTATACCTTACTAAAAGTCTTTTTACCCTTTATTAAAATTTTAACACAAATCTTTAAAATATGTTAAACAAAATTCACATCACAATAAAAACCTATCTGAAACTTATTTAATATAAATATCAGATAGGCTTTATAAATCAATTACTTTACCTATTATATATTTTTTTGGCTCTATGCCTCACCTTGAATATTTGGGATGATTCTCTCTTCTATTACATTCGTTTTTCTTTCAGCAAGATGCTTCAGAGCAATTTCTGCTCCAAAATCCATTCCCTGACAGCCACCTAATAAAATTAAATCTCCTTCACTAGCCTTAGTAATAGCATAGAATATAGAATCTGCCAACTCATCAAATAAATGAACCTTTATTTTAGCCTTGTCCATTACTTCCTGGAATACGCTTAGTTCTTCATCTGTAACCCTGTCCTTATCCGTTACATGGGATATGCTCTTAGTTGCAATTATTTCAGTTAACCCTAGCTTAGGGGCCCATTTTGCTATTGTTTCAGCATTTTCTCTATTTACAGTAGGACCTCTTTCACCCCTAATTGCATATACAAGGTGTAAATTTTCATAATCCATATACTTAAGAGTTTCTAAAGTAACGTCAATATTTCCGGAATTAGCAAAATGATCGTCTATAATTTTAATATCTTCTTCAAAGATAAATTGGAATCGTCTTTCTACACCTACGAAGTTCTTTAACGTGTTTTGTATTGTAGAAATAGATACACCACATAAAAGTCCAATGATCATAGCCACCATAGAATTATAAACCGAATGAAGTCCTGGAACAGATAACTGTACTTCAAACTCTGTAGGCGTATATTCTCTTCCATCTACTTTAAATTGCTTTAAAATTTCCACCGTAAATTTAGCTCTTCCTGTAGTTAAATCTAAATTCTTGCAGGCAATATGCCCATCTCTGCTATTTACACCAAAGGTAATAACCTGCGCCTTCGTTTCATTTATAAGAGAAGCAGAATAAGGACAATCTAGATTAAGAACAGCAAAACTATTTTCACTAGCATTCTTAACTAAACTAGATTTCGCTTCAAAATATTTCTCAAATGAGCCGTGGGAATCAATGTGTTCACGGCTAATATTATTTAAAGTTACGATATCATAATTTACAGCTTCTACACGGTGTGTTTCTAAAGCTGCTGATGAAACCTCCATAGTTACATGGGACACTTGTTTGTCCACCATTTTTTTTAAATAATATTGTAAGTCTAAAGACTCTGGCGTTGTAAGTTCTGCAGGAGTAGATTCATCATCTACCTTTATAACTACGGTTCCTATTAACCCTGTCTTTAATCCTTCATTTTCTAATATAGAATTTACCATAAATGAGGTCGTTGTCTTACCATTCGTTGCTGTAATCCCTATCATTTTCATTTTATCAGATGGATTATGATAAAAGGCTGATCCTAGCCTAGCTAAGGCTATTCTACTATTTTCAACAACGTATTGAGGTACATTTACATCCTCTTGAACTTCTTCAACAATAGCTGCAACAGCGCCATTCTTCACAGCATTCGATAAATATTTGTGTCCATCTGTTTTATATCCTTTAATACACACAAATAGATTACCATCAGTAGCCTTTTTTGAATGGTATGAAATTCCAGAAATAGTTAAGTCTTTATCATTATAAACATCTTTAACTTCTATTAAATTAAGTAATTCTCTTAATTTAACCATTATTATCCCTCTTCTCTACTGCATTTATCAAATTGTTTATCTATCTTTTAAATAATTTTCCTGCCATCATTTTAAAATAACTAAAGGATGGTTTGGGATCATCGAGACTCCATACTGCATAGGCCTTAGGCTTAAAAAATGAGCTTATTACTTGTCCTAATGAAAGTTGTCCCGTTTTAACATAATCCTTTATTGCTAGCAAATCTTCATAAGCATACCAAAATACTCGATTTGTATTTTCTGTAATAGCTTTAGGCTCTAAAGGATCTCCAGTTAGCTCCCTATAAGTTATATATGGAATATTAAGTCCAACCTTATATAATAGATTATTAAAATTTGTGATTCGTACATTTATTTCTATTAAATAATATTGACCTGTTTCAGCATCTTTTTTAAACTCAATTTCCGCAAAACCTTTATATCCTATATCCTGTAAAAACTTAGCCCCAATATCGTACAGCTCTGGCACGTATCTTTGCCCCGTATATACAGATGCTC
This sequence comes from Bacillota bacterium, assembly GCA_023387935.1. GTDB lineage: Bacteria > Bacillota > Clostridia > Peptostreptococcales > Natronincolaceae > Alkaliphilus_B. Next base: position 32,696 of record JAEWHG010000121.1, on the reverse strand, counting down.
CAAAATTAATAGGATACTGACGAAATTTCTGACAGGTTGACCAATGTGTTACTTTTGCATCTTGATTTAAATATGCATCAAATGTATACATGTGATCATCAAAGCCAGGAATAATACGTTGTACAATTACCTCTAATCCCGCCTCACTTGCTTTATTTAATGCTTCTTCCAGTTCCGACCTATTATTAACCTTGAATATTTTTTTTCTAAATTTGGCTACAAAGGATGGGGAATCTGTTGGTTTAACTATACAAGGATATTTAATTATAGTTTCTATTTTTTCAAAGAAGTTATCCTCGTTCACTCTAACTGTTTCAGGTACTAAAACTCCCTTTTCTGTTGCTAAGCGATGGAGAGTTTCTTTGTTCATAGCCTTCGTATATATTCCTTTTTCTGTCTGAGGTATCAAATAAAACTCCTTTAGCTCGTCCAAATATTCATCAATAACCTCAACATATGAATCGTGACAAGGAATAAGTACTGGAGGCAAAATTTCTTTGCTTGCGTAATCCTTTAAGAATTTAATAAATCCTTCTTTGTCTTGTCTGTAGTGAGGAGAAATTATCTTCTCACTGCAATATTTAGAATCTGCTCCATATCTATCCTTATCTGAATAATCTACAGCCACAGTGTATATACCCTGAATACCTAAACAACGAATTGCACTTAAACCTATATAATAATTGGAACCTAAAATTACTGCCTTATTTTTCATACAATCACCCCATCTATAATAAATGCTTTGAATACTACAATTTATAATTCTTATAAATCCTTTTTATATATATAGTGCCACATTAAACCTTGGTTTACAACTATTTTTTCCATAAGTAGATATATTCAATCCTATATATATTTGAAATAATGCGACTTAAAACAGTGCTCTATTTTTACAACTTTTTACTTCTCATTCACTGAGAGATATAGACATGCTCTACAAATGTAATCGTTTCGTATTTTTTTATTAATGATTCATATTGATTATCTATAACATGAACTATAAAATATGGCAAATAAATTTCTATTGAAAATAATATTCATTATTGTTTAAAGACGAAATATTGGGGAATAATTATCATTGGATAATAAGTTTTTTAATAATATACATATTTAAAGGAGGATTTTATTATGGCACAAAGAATGGTTGGACTTGCAGCCCCTAACTTTGTAATGAATACAGCGAATGGGGACGGTAAAGATTTTGGAAAAGTTTCTTTAAATGATTATAAAGGAAAATGGCTCGTAATGTTCTTCTACCCACTAGATTTTACATTTGTATGCCCTACAGAAATTACAGCAATCAATAAAAGAATAGCAGAATTTAATAAACTTAATACGGAAGTACTTGGCGTAAGTACAGATAGTGAGCATTCTCATAAGGCTTGGATCAATTCAGCGCAGGATCATGGTGGGCTTGGACCTCTATCATTCCCATTAGCTTCTGATAAAACTCAATCCGTCGCTAAAGATTACGGTATATTAATCGAAGAGGAAGGAATTGCACTGCGAGGGTTATTCATCATAGATCCAGAAGGAATACTTAGATATTCAGTAGTGCACGATCTAAATGTTGGACGAAGTGTTGATGAAACATTAAGAGTTCTGCAAGGTTTACAGTCCGGTGGACTATGCCCTATTGACTGGACTCCTGGAGAAGATACATTATAAAATATAATCCCCCTATATTAGTGTGCTTTTCATAAGGATATTTTTAAGGCAGGTATCTGTTGGGCAGATACCTGCCTTAAGTCTGTTAAATGCTCCTAATGGATATTACGACTTCTCGGTTTTTTTAATTAATAAGACTTCTATCTAAATATTTAGTAGTTTTTTTATTTTAAGACCAATTTGTAAGTTTAATCTATCATCAGAATCGTCTAGATTTATATTTGTAATCTGTTTAATTCTTTCAAGTCGATAAAGTATCGTATTATAATGGGTAAAAAGCATTTCAGATATTTTCTTCAAATTCCCATTATATTTAAAATAAGCTTCTAGGGTTTTTATTAATTCTGTTGATTTCTTCTCATCATACAATACAAGTGGTTTAATCGTTGTATTATAAAATCTTTCTAGTTCCTCTGGCAAATGATCCTGACATAATATTTTATATATACCTAAATCTTCAAAAAAGATTAAATATTTATTGCTAAGAGTTTCTCCTACTTGTATTGCTTTCGAAGCGTCAACATAACTTTTACTCACATATCGTAAACCTTCATATTCTCTTCCTATCCCTATTTTGTAATCTATTTTTTTAAATCTTTCTACAAATAAATGTTCTAAATCTCTGCTCAATGTTTTAATCATATACGCCACATTATTTTTCTTAGAAAAAGATAATAATATATAGATACGATCCGTTTTACTAGCAATAAAACCTTTTAAATTATGCTCTTGAATTAATCCTTCTAGAGCACTGTATAAGGTGCCATGTCCATGATCCAAATCATCTAGCATAATTTTTTCTTTTTTATCTGTATGTATCAGTACGATAGCAAAGGTATCCTCAATGTCTAACTTAAATAAATAAGCTCTTTCTTCTGCCTTCTCTTTTCGTTTTTCGTCCATAGAAAATAAATCTTCTAAAAACTCTGATCTATATCTATTTTCAACATCTCTTACTGAGAGCTGTTTTAATATTTCTAGCGAAATTATAGTGGATGCATTTTCTAACACAGATAGATCAAATCCTCCTAGCGGTGTATTGATAGCCCAAGAAAATATATGTCCATATACACTATCCTTTAAAATGATTGGCATCACCATCCTACGTATTGGTTTGCCCTCTATTATCTCTATTCCTTCGTTTAACTTCTTTTCAATTCCTTTCGTAGAATTAGAATCATAGAACTTTTTTGCATTTTCTAATACATTCTTTCTCATGCTGTCATTTATAGATTCTAATTGTAAAAACCATTGTTCTGGATAACCAATTTTAATTATAAGAGGGTTCCGTAAGTTTTCTGAGGTCAGCTTTCCTATATCCGAAATGCTTCCACCTTCTAATACTACATTCATTAATTGTTCGTGGACTCTTTCTAATCTTTGGAGTAGTGATGTTTGTTTATTAAAAATTTCTTTGAATACAGGCGTCATTATATCGCTAAATGGAGTTCCATAATACAAATCAATAATAGGAAGATTTAATTTATTTGCTAAATCAATAATCTCTTCTGGAAAAGATTCTAAGTATGGATATATCTTTATTCCGATACCTGCCAACCCTTTTTTTGCACATTCCTCTATGAATGTTCTTTGCTCTTCCAATCCTCCTAGTTTAAAGGAGTATGCTGTAGTTAACAGAAATTCTCCCTGATCCACCCAATCTAAAATTTCTGGGTCTGCCATAATATTTACCTTGGAGACCGTATTATATATTCCATTAAATCCCCCTATTAACTTACATTTTTCCATACATTCCATCTTCAAAATATCCGCAACTGTGATTCCATTCTGCCTCATAATTTCATCACCTCCCTTATGTAATTCGCAATATTTGGAGAAAACCCTTTAATATTTTAAGTATACTAAGTTTATTTTTAATAGATATTTATACACAAAATAAAGTTTGTTCATTTGCACTCACAAACTTTATGTGGCACTCAATTCTAATCCTTGCTTAGAATTTCAAGTGCTCAAAAAAATAAACAAGGAAAGTATTTTCCTTGTTTATTCGTTATCACAATATTAATTTAAGCTAATCTAGCATATGTAATTGACAATACTTCCTGACTAAGCGCCTTAGCTTCAGCTAAAATATGATCACATTCTAATTTTTTCTCTGCAATATAAGCTTCGTCATCTAAGCTTTTTAGGTTGATAATTACATTGAATAAAGCTCCCTCTACTCCTGCATATGCCATTAATGCACCTACGCCTACATCTGTAATAGCATTTACATTTCCGTTATCTGCAAATACTTTTTGCAGCTTCAATATATTTAGACATTCATTAGCAGTTGCTAATGGAACTTCTAAAGCTGCTATCGTAGCTTTACTCATAGCCTCTTTCCTTGCTGTCTTTTCTTCTTCTGTTTCTTTCGGCATTTTTAAAGCTACCATAAAAAGATCGAAAGCCTCTACATCTTTATCTACAAGAAGATTTAATCTATCCTTTAGCTTGGTAACTTCATTGAAATTATGATTAAACAATTCTTTCGTTTCTTGATCTAAAGCTTCATAGGATTTTCTACCAATTGTTAGATTGCCTACCATAGCTGTAAGTGCTGCTCCAAGGCTTCCTGCTAAAGCAGCTACGCTTCCGCCTCCTGGTGTTGGTTCTTTGCTTTCCAATACATCTACAAACTCTCTAATCGGTTTGTCAATCAATAACACAGATACCCCTCCCTGTATAAATGTTTATAATTTTCAGTTTTCATTATAACTTTATCATACTAGAGGAATTTAGTCTATATTCTATTCCTGGACATTGTTCTACATCAACTGTATTTTTAATTTATTAGAGAGCTTTTCTCCACCTAAAATACTTAAATCGTAATCTACCTCGATTTTTCCTTTTCCTGTTTCTTCACTAATCTCTACCTCTAAAACATTGGTACATATAATCATATTAAATTGACCATAAGCAGTCATATAGCTTGCCTCGTACTTATTCCCCGATTCAAATATTAAATCTGTAGCCGATGTTCCAAATCGCTTCATAGATACCCTTTTATTATTTTCTATTTTTACCCTAGTTGTTGCCCCTTCCATTCCAGAAATCTCAGACTCATCATAAATAATATAGTAATTATCATTTTTCTTGTAGAATGTGCCTTCTGTAGTTAGTTCAATTGTACTCTCCTCGCCATCAGCGTTCTGTTGAATTCCTGTAACTCTTATCATACGTGTCGCTTTCATTTTTACTCATCCTTCTCTTTTTAATTGCTTATACACCTAATTATTTCTATCTTTAAAGCGTTCTATAGCAAGCTCAATCAATTGATCTATTAAATCTTCATATTTAATTCCAGTAGCTTCCCACATTTTAGGATACATGCTGATTTTTGTAAAGCCAGGCATTGTATTAACCTCATTCAATAAGATTCGATTCGTTCCTTTTTCAACAAAGCAATCTACCCTAGATAGACCACTACAATCTAAAAGTTTATATACTTTAATTGATAAAGCTCTTATTTCATTAATAACATTTTCTGGTAAATTCGCTGGTATTTCAAACTTACTTGTTCCAGCAAAGTATTTATCGTTATAATCATAAAACTCTGCTGATGGTATTATTTCTGCAGGAAGAGAAGCTATAGGTTCATCATTACCTAAAATAGAACACTCTATTTCTCTACCAACAATAGCTTCCTCTATTACAACTTTTCTATCATATTTTCCTGCCAATTCAATAGCTTCTTTTAATTTATCTCTGTTATTTGCTTTTGTAATACCTACGCTGGATCCCATATTAGCAGGCTTAACAAAAACAGGATAATTAAATCCTAATTCTATTTTATCTAAAACCCCTTCAATATCCTTCTTATATTCTTTAAACAATATTACATCATACTGAGCTTGTGGAATTCCATCTAAATCCAAAAGCTTTTTTGTCATAGCCTTATCCATAGCTAAAGAAGAGGCTAAAACTCCAGTTCCTACGTATGGAATGTTCATCATTTCAAATAATCCCTGTATCGTCCCATCTTCTCCAAATGGCCCATGTAAAACTGGAAAAACAACATCTATATTTTCGATTCTCCCATTGCCAAAATTCATGATCCTATTGCCTTCATCCGTTGGTAATATACTTATATTTGTGCTATAACCACCATCTTTTGCCGCTTTATTAGCAATATTCTCCCAATTACCGCTTTGAATTTCATCTATTGGTCCCTCATATAATTTCCAAATACCACTTTTAGTTATTCCTACAGTTATAATATTATATTTATTTCTGTTAATGGCTTTCAATATAGAGGTAGCTGACATTAACGAAACCTCATGCTCTCCTGATCTTCCTCCAAAAACTACCATTACATTCATTTTACCCAAATTCACACCTTCTTTCTTATATAATTAATATTCTACCTTTGTTCATCTTATTATTCAACATTTTTACATGAGCATATCCATGTTTAAATATAGTAAAAATACTTTATCAACAAATATATCGTTAAAATTAGCGGTATCTCATCTTCAAAAATATTCAATAAAAAAAGCGGTAAATACATTTACCACTTTTAACCAAAATAACCCTTTATTTAATTATATTAAGATTTGATTGATAATCCTATAAAAATTCTTATAGCTTATTTTTTCAATATCCTCTTTGCTATATCCACGTTTTTCCATGATTTTTATAATATTTTTTGCTTTTGTAGTATCTTCAATCCCTTTCACTCCTATATCCCCACTACCCGCAAAACTATTGATTGAATCGTCCTCAAGATAGTCAAAAAAATCAAAACCAAATCCAACATGATCAATTCCCATAACTTCAACCATATGATCAATATGGTCTGCAAGATGCTCTATATCTTGCTTGTCCTTTTCAACATGTACAAATTCTCTAAAGGCATTCACTCCTACTAATCCACCTTTTTCTGCTATTGCTTTTAGTTGTTCATCTCTTAGATTTCTTGGAACATCACACAAACTCCTACAGTTTGAATGGGATGCAATAAAAGGTTTCGTTGAATATTTATAAACATCCCAGAAGCTCTTTTCATTTAAATGAGATACATCCAGTATCATACCCAGTTCTTCAATTTTTTTTACAGCTTGTACACCTTGCTTGGTCAATCCTCTATTCGGTGATCCATTTACACCAGTTGCAAACTTATTTTCCTCATTCCATGTTAAAGATGCATGTCTTACACCAAACATATATAATAAATTAAGCAAATTAAAATTCGAGCCTAAAGCACTTAGTCCTTCAATTCCTATTATGATTGGCATTTTGCTACTATTTACTGCTATATCAAAATCTTTAGCCTTTTTTACAATCTTAAATATATCTCGATTCTCCATTATTTCTATAGCAGCGTGCTCTATTATTTCAAAAAATCTTTTTTGCGGTTCATTATCATATGGAGGGTCAACCCAAATTACGAAAATTCCTCCATTTATTTCACCTTTATTAAATCTTTCTAAATGAACTTTCTTAAAGACATCTGAAATACCATTCTGTCTCTTTATAGTCACATCTGTCCAAATATCAGCATGTCCATCAAAAATCATCTTACCATCTCCTAAAAAGTAAGTAGGAAAGAAATTTCTTTCCTACCTTGCTATTTTGTTAAAGCATTTGCATTATGTTACCCATAAATATACCGAAGTAATTTCCTACTACATATCCTAATGTTCCTACTAATAGTATAGGTACTATTAATGCAGTCCAGCCCTTGGCAATAGCCATAGCTGCGGCTGTAGTTGGTCCACCGATATTAGCATTTGATGCAAGTATAGCTTCTTCTAAACTAAATTTAAATAACTTAGCAAAACCTAATGTAACTGCCATGTTTACTAAAACCATGATTGCGCTGAATACTAATAACAAGGGTGATTTTGATAAAATTACAGGGATTGAAGCTGGAACCCCTATTACAACAAAGAATATATAAATTAAATATGTTCCAATTTCCTGCGCTCCACTTATTTCACCAAAGAAATTAGAAGCATATGTTGCTAATAACATTGTTAAAGTGGTCATAATAAGATACTGATTACCTAATAGACCGTTAAATAAATTTCCTATAAAATTTCCAGTAGGTATCATAGATCCTAAGAAACCTGCTACTTCTCTTGAAACTGCAACAATGATAAAAGCTGAACCTACAGCAAAAGCAATATCTTTTAGTGATATTTCTTTTCTACCCCAATATGAAGCTGCTTGAGTTTCTCCTTCTTTAGCTGTTGCTACTTGACTCTCTACTGCATCCATATATGGATGTTTAAAATGCTTTCTGAAAAATGTCATAGAAGGTATAGCAATAAGTACGAAGAAGTATAGAGCCATCAGTAGATTGTCTGCGACTACAGCTGCAGAAACCAGTTCTCCTGGTGCAGCAAAAGCATCTGCCATAGCTACAAAGTTAACTCCTCCACCGATATAAGATCCTGCCATCATAGCTCCTACCTTATATAATGAAGGCACTGCATCCTTCAATAATAAAAAGCCTACAAATGCTCCTATCATTGTTCCTACTGAACTAATAAGAAATATAATTAGTATACGTCCACTTTCTTTCCATATCTTTTTTATATTTGCTTGGAAAAGAAGCAATGGAATAGCTAAAGGAACTACATATCCCCAAACTTGATCGTATACAGGTGACTCAGTAGGTATAATTCCTAGATTTGCAAGAATCATAGCACCTAAAAGTGCAATAATAGCGCCCGTTATTTTTGATGCCCAACTGTATTTCTGCTCTAACCAAATACTAACTGCTGCCCATCCAGTAAGTATAGCCCACAATATCCACGTACTCTCCGGACTAATTAAACTACCACTAAACATATAACCACTCCTTTAGATTTTTTATTTACAAAATATCATTACTCTTCTATAAAATGATATTTTATAAATTATAAAATATTTCTCTATTAAATTAATATTCTATATATTTATATATATTTCTACATTCTTTTTAAAAATCCTTCAACAATACTGAAAAAATTTTAATATATTGAATAAATTGAACAAATAACATTTATTAGAATGATATTTTGTAAATTATAGAACATTTAAATATTAAATTAATATTCTGTATATTCATATATAGTTCTATATTTTTTTTAAAAATCCTTCAATTTTACTGAAAAAATTTTAATATATTGAATAAATTGCCTAAATAACATTTATTAGTTTGAATAAGTTATACTAGCTGTGATAAAATACTAATTAAATAACAGTGCTACCAAAATATAGGAGTGATATCTTTTGAATATAGATATAGGATCAAAGATAAGATTACTTAGAAGAGATTTAAATATGAGTATATCCGATCTTTCAAAGGCTGCAGAGCTCAGTACTGGTCTTATTAGCCAGATTGAAAGAAATATAGTTGTTCCTTCCGTAGCATCTTTATGGAAAATTGCAAAAACCCTTAATGTTTCAATCGGATATTTTTTTGATGAAGAAAATAAAGTTATAGTAAATCCTATAGTAAAGAAAGAAAATAGAAAAAAGCTTGTAATTTCAGATTCTAACGCAGTATATGAATTACTCTGCCCAGATTTAAATAGAAAAATTGAATTTCTTTGCATCACTCTCCAGAAAGATGATTCTTCAACTAAAGACTTAATCAGTCATGACGGAGAAGAATGTGGCGTAGTATTAGAAGGAAAATTACTTGTAAAAACTTCAAATGAAGATTACATACTTGAAAAGGGCGATAGTATTTATATAGATAGTACTGTACCCCACAGATATATAAATATAGGAGATAGTGTGTGTATTTCTATGTGGGCCATGACACCACCTAGCTTTTAATCCTTATTCCATAAGAACCTGACCCGTTAATGCAATCAAAGATTGCATAGTACCCCAGAACCTTGTTGTATTTCCAATAAAAAAAAGGCCAATTATCCAAGTAAATTGAATAGCTGGCCTTTTATAAACTTTATATTTCCAATATGGAGGCTAAACGGTTAATTTGCACCTTAATTTGTCCTTTAGATTGCTCAAAGATTTCAAATACTTTAGACCTTAATTGGAGGGGGAGTTCATTTTCATTTATATCACTATATACCAAGTAATACTCTTCTTCCGTTAAAGCATTTTTTAATTCTGCCTTTGTTGCTTCATCTGTTAGTCCGTGCTTTACATCTACGAAACATAGGGGTGGAAACATTACACACCACCAATTTTGTCCTTTAGCCTCACCGATTTCTACCCTGAGAGCCTCATATATTCCGGCAGGAAAAACTACATCGCCGTATCTTTTCGTTGGAAACGTATGCTCTCCTAAAGATGCCTTTACATCATATTTTTTCCCATTTTTTTCTATTTCTTCCTTGGCAACGATTTCTATTCTTTTTAGATTTTCTTCTAAAATAGCTCTCGTTTCATCTACATCTTTAGATTTCTCAAGTTCTTCAGACATAGCAGCTATTACCTTATCCCTTACTTTAAGCTTTAACTCTTGATCTTCTGGAGAGTCACTATTCGCTAATACGTGAAAGCGTATTAAATTTTCTCCTCTTCTTTCCAGTGCTTCAGCCTCTTCACTTATATATAATATGTTTATTAAAACTAATCCGACCAAAAAACCTACCGTTAATTTACTCGCCCACTTTTTATACATCTTCATTTCCCCTTTTCATCCATTTCATTGCTATATTCTCAGTATGTACAATTAAGGGAAAATTTATACAAGTATATTTTTCTTCTTTAAAAATATGTAAATTCGGTTAGGCCTTCACGTAAGTTCCGCCTTATTTATCTAACTAATCCTGTTCTTCTTATTTCAACATCAAAGCTTACGTCAATATCTATATTAGGAAATATCTCTTCCCAATTGCCTCTTACCTCATTCCACAAATCAGGATGGTATTTTCTTAAAAATTCACTTATACCTATAACATCGGTTTCAAATTCTTTTTGAATTTTATTTACTGTGCTTTCTAACCTACTCTCCATCTCTTGATCGAATACATTTTCTATATCTTTAATTGTTTCGGCATTTAAAAGATCTTCACTAGATTCAAAATATGTCTGCTTAATGTCTGCCTCTGATACTATCTTTATTAAAATCTTTATATTGTCTCCACTCTCTATTAAACTTATCTTTGGCTTTTGTGGCCTCAGATCTATAGGAATACTGCGTCCTTTGTATATAGCCGACATTCCGCCTACTATATCATTTTTGCCTTTTAAGACCATTAAATCTGAGGTTTCTAGCTCCCCCAACCATCCCTTAAACTGATACTTACCTATAACACCTGCTCCAGCTAGCTTTACGTCAGTTTTTCCTCCAGTTATTTTGGGTATAACAGTGTTCTCATTTTCATGAAGGCCTCTAAGTATATCTTCTATAAATCCTTCAGGCGCTCTAGGCGTTCTATCTTTTCGCCTAAATAATTCCGAAATGAATTGACCAATCCTAGGCTGCATAGTTGGTTTCATATTAATAATATCACTTGCAGAACCATCTGTTATCGCTATTATAACTCTACGACTTAGGAGCTCGTTTGTTTGCATCCCATCTATCACTTCTCGAAATAAATTTACATCTTTAACTACATCTGAATTTAAAATTACAACTCTTAAATGTCCCAGAAATATTTCTTTATTCGTACGGTTTGCCAATACTCTAGATACACCATAAAGTGTATCTCCAACAGAAGATATTATAATATCTTCTGTTTCTTCTACAGAATTCTTTGGAAACGCAAAGGTGAAGGTTAGTAGGTCTTTTTTAGTACTACCATCCTGTCTAATACGATCTAAATCTCCGACTGTACTCTTATTACTTTGTTCATCCAAAGGATCAGTATACTTATCTATTCCTATGGCGCTAATCTGAGCTCTTTCTTCTATCTCTATTTTATCCCAGCATCCAGTTACTAAAAATAGGGTCATGAGAATAACTACCATTACTCTTTTATGCATTAGCTCCTGTCTCCTTCCCTAGTTTTTTTTGTATAACTAAAGAAACTAGAACAATGATCGGGATTCCAAAAGTCATAGTACTTGCAAAATACTTGGAATAAATGCCTATTATTTTATATGCCTCGGCTATATTTTCAGGTATAATTGAAGCAAAATATATAAAAGGTAGCAATGGAGCTGCTAAATAAGCCTGATCTCTAGATCCAGTCAATGACTTTACCATAACTACACTGGCTAAATATGTAGGTGCCATAGAAGAAAATGTAAATAATACCCACAAGGACATCAGGATTACCTGAACGTTCTCTATAAAAAGTCCAGGAAGCTCAATCGTATCAAATAAATCTAAGGTTGGCCAAAGTAGATATTTCATTTGAATCGGTCCAAATTGAGCAAGTGTAGCTATTAGAATCAATATATAGTATATTAATACTACTATAATTGCAATAGATCCCCATGTTGCTTTCTTAGGCTTATCTAAAAATACTCCGAAAAAAAGTAGTACTTCAAAGCCTGCAAAACTTAATACAGTAGTAGGTATTCCTTTTAAAATATCTTGAAAAGTAATTTGAAATACTGGAAGTAAATTGGTAAAATCAGATTTCGTTAGTGTTAAACAAATTATAAATGTTGAAAGAACTATTAATATAGGAACTAAAAACTGCAGCATCCGGCCCAATACTTCAATCCCTTTTCTCGCTAAATAAACGCATGTCACTAACATGCTTATATTTATTACTTCTATTGGTGTATTTGCAAGTAAGTACATCTTTATACCATCACCAAAAATCCTTACAATTGATCCAACAGCTATTATTAAGTATATTACATAAGCAAAACCAACTAGATAAGCTATGGGCTTTGTTAAAGCATCACATAATATATCGAAATAATGCTTTCTAGGTTTTAATCTTATTATTGCTCCATGAACTAATACAGCAACTAATGCAATGAACCCTCCAACCAACAAAATAATCCAATGATCAGATTCTACCATAACGGCTAAATCTCTAGGCAGGGTAAGTATACCTGCCCCTACTATAGTTAGCATTAAAATAAAAATCATTTGCCCTATTGGAATTAAATCATTATTATCTTCCATTTATTTTTAATCCTCCCTATCTAGATCCTCTCTCCTACGATCTCTCATTCTTATTTTCTGATTTGGATTAGCGCTAGTAGGTCTAGTGTGCATACTTGGTAATGGAGCTTTAATAAAGGTATCCTTTAAATCCGTGTACTTTCTGATATACGTTGTATATGGAGCTAAATATGGTATTCCAAAACTTTTTAAGCTACATAAATGTATTAATAGCATTATAGTTACAAGCATGATACCGTATAAACCTAGTATTCCAGAAGCAATGATCATAAAAAACCGTAAAAGTCTAAGTCCAATTGCTAAATTATATCTTGGTATTGCAAAGGATGAAATGGCAGTTACGGCTACAACAATTACCATAATAGGTCCTACTATTCCAGCCTCTACAGCAGCCTGTCCAATAACTAGCCCTCCTACAATACCTATCGTTGCTCCTATTGGACCTGGAAGCCTGACTCCCGCTTCTCTTAATATTTCCAAAGTTAGCTCCATAATAATAGCCTCTAGGACAGAAGGAAACGGAACATTTGCTCTATTTGCGGCTATGGACATAGAAAGCTTAGACGGAAGCATTTGAGGGTGGAATGCTGTAACTGCAATATACATGGCAGGTGCATATAAAGATATGAAAGCCCCGATATACCTTAATACTCTAATAAATGTAGCAATGCCCCATCTATCGTAATAGTCCTCGGCAGATTGCATCATAGCATTAAAGGTAGTTGGAACTATTAATGTAAATGGACTATTGTCAACCACAATAATAACTTTACCTTCATATAAAGCTGCCGCTGTGACATCCGGTCTTTCCGTACTTTGTATCTGCGGAAAAGGAGACTTCCAATTATCTTCTATTAGCTGCTCTACATATCCACTGTCAATTATTGCATCTATATCTATTGAACTAAGTCTCTTGTCCACTTCTTTTAATGCAGTTTGATTAACTATATCTTCAATATACATAACACCGATATCCGTTTTAGATCTTCTGCCTATTTGATAGTTTTTTAATTTTAACCTAGGATCTCTTATTCTTCTTCTAATCATTGTTGTATTCACTCTAAGAACTTCTATAAAGCCGTCTCTGGGGCCTCTGATGACGGATTCTGTTTCTGGTTGAGAAATGCCTCTAAAACTCCATCCTTTCGTTGCAACAATAATGAACTTTTCATAATTATCTAATATAAGTACAGTCTCTCCACTTAAGATCTGTAGAACTGCGTTTTGGATAGTTTCTACTTCTTTTATATCTACAGCAGTTATATTGTTATCTTTTATCAGTGTACTTAATTCCTGTTTAATGTTTCTTGGACCTGGAGGAGTCATTCTAGTATTCACCATTAAATTTTGAAGAACATGCTCATTTAATACATCTCTGTTTGTCATACCATCAATATATAACAGAGCAGCTCTATGGTTTTCACTTGTTCCAATTTTAATCTCTCTATATATTAGATCATCACAATCTAGTAATATGTCTTTAATAGCTTCAGCATTTTTATCTAAACTTTTATATGCTTTTGTTTCTTCTGACTCTTCAGCTTTATTTTTAGCTTTTTTACCAATTAATTTTTCCCACAGGCCCATTTAATTTCCTCCTAATGCCTTAAATAATCCTTGCAATAATATACATAGTAGTACCGCCTAATATATATAAATATCCTAAAACCTTAGCAATGGCGCTTTCTTTATCAAGCTTTTTCTTTTTTAATAGTGGTACATCTCGTATAAGCATAAATAATCCTACTAATATAAATATTGATAGCATATTTACGTTAAATCGTGTCCTAATATAATATAAAACTATATCCATAATCAATCTTCTCCTTATAAAAGAATCAGCAAAGCTAATTTCCATAGAAGCCTCTGGGTTCCTATGCCCTTATTTTTAAACCTAAAATCATATCTAATAATCTTTACACTTTTCAGGGTTTATATTCATTTATATTCAATAAAAAAAGATCTGAAGAATTTCTCAGATCTTTAAATATACTTTTCTAATATTGCAATGTCCTCTATATGATCTACATCGGTACCCACCTCTGGGTAGGGGGTAACTAATGCTTTACCATCTATATTAAATCGCTCTTTTATATAAGCTTCAAGATGTTTAACGGTGAGCTGTTTTGAAAGCATCTTAAAAACTATAGTAGGCCCTAATACTTTCGTCATTTTTATTGGATTTTTTCTATGTTCTATAAGAAGCCGAATCTCTTTTTCTATGGCTTTAATCTTATTAGGATTCACCATTACTAGATTACCACCAGTAAAATCCCCGTCCTTTAGAGAAGCATATGTTCGCTTAGCATCCGGATATTTATTTTCATATACTACCTTTTCAATAATAGGGTAGCAGAAATCTATCTTAAGGCTAAGAGTTTTAGCTACAAACCACCGTACAGCCTCAGTGGTTATTAAAGGCATATCACACGTAGATATTATAATTTTTTCTTCATTCTGAAAATAGGATATGCTCTTCATTAAATTGCCTAGCAAATCATTTTCTCCATCAATTATTTTATCTACCTTAGTACCAATAAGGGGTGTAAGAGCATCTTTATTACCAATAACTAATATGTAATCTATGCTTTCTAAACCAGTCAAGGCATCTATACTATACTGGATCAACGGCATGCCATTAAAAGGAATCAACGCTTTACCTTGTCCAAAATCTTTAATATCCCGCTGACTCTCTCCTGCTAGAATAATAGCCTTCATTACTTACGCTCCCTACTTATACATTTTTATTTTTTATATTGCATAATCTAAAATAGTACGCTAAATTATTTCTCATCTTCTTTATATATTTGTAACTGCTCCATCATATGATTCGTTAAATTTTCTATATGATTTATCCCACATTTATATGCCAATTCCGGATCTCTATTAGAGATTGCCTCAAATATATTGCCATGCTCATCTACAAGCTCTTTAGCCTTATTATAACGAGAAATATATCGTACTCTAAAACGATAGATCTGTTCCCTTAGTCCCTGTGCAATTTGATTCAACTTAGCATTTCTTGCACCATTAAAAATACAATCATGAAACTCCACATCTTTTTCAATTAGACCTTCTATGTCATTATTCTCATAACAGGCTCTAAACTCATTGAAAATAGAAGTAAGATCTTTAATTTCATCATCTGTCATTCTTTCTGCCGCTAAGGATGCTGCAAGGCCTTCTAATACACCGCGTACTTCTAGTACCTCTAATACATCCTTTATTGAAACGTCCGCTACATAGGCGCCTTTCCTAGGAACCATTACCACTAGCCCCTCTAGCTCCAATTTACGTATAGCTTCTCTAATAGGAGTCCTGCTGACCCCTAACTGCTCAGCCATCTGTATTTCCATTAATCTCTTTCCAGGCTCCAGCTTACCATCTAATATTGATTGTCTTAAATATTCGAAAACGATTTCTCGTAAAGGCTTATAATTTTCTATATCTAACTTATCTAATTTATCCAATTTCCGTACCTCCATTATAGGTTTGTACCATATATGTTTGTTTGTAAAATAATGTAAGATGCTCGTACGCCGATTTTGCTCTTTCGTAGCTTTTAAATATACCAAAAACCGTAGGCCCACTACCTGACATCATTGATCCTAAAGCATTATATTCCATCATCTTCTTCTTAATTTCAGTGATTATAGGATATTTCGTTTCCGTTACAGTCTCTAATACATTACTCATATTAGCTGATATATAGTAAACATTCCCTTCTTCTATCGCCTCTACTAATTTATCCGTATTCGGTCTATTAATTATTCTAGACAAATCAAGTCCACCGTATACTTCACCTGTGGATACAGAAATCGCAGGTTTTGCTAATACGATCCAAGTATTCTTAATAGATGACTCTATAGGGGTTAGCTTCTCTCCTATACCCTCAGCTAAAGCTGTACCTCCTAAAATACAAAAAGGTACATCTGCTCCAATGCTTACTCCTATATCCATAAGCTCCTTTGTAGAAAGCCCCAAATCCCACAAACTATTAAGACCCTGCAAAACCCCCGCTGCATTAGAGCTACCACCTGCAAGCCCTGCTGCTACTGGAATTCGCTTGTCTATATAAATGTCTATGCCCTTAGAAATAGATAATGTGCTTTTAAGCCGATCCGCTGCTTTATATGCAATGTTTGAAGCAGTTGTAGGAATATATCCACAGTTGGTGGAGATTTTTATTTCATCATCAGCTCTTTCACTTATAATTATATTATCATATAAATCTATTTGCTGCATAATCATTTCTACCTCATGATAGCCGTCATCTCTTTTTCTTTTAACATCTAGGGATAGATTGATCTTTGCCCTACATTTCAATTGAACTTGTTTCATAATCGTCTCTCCTCAACCAACATCATAACTATTAAACTATTTTTATTATATATTAATAGTCGCTTTTTCTGCAACACTAAAGAAAAGAACCGTCAACAAGACGGTTCCTATATTATAATTTAAAGCTATGAACTTTTTCAATAATAATATGTTCTCCAGCTTTAACTGCTACTGGATCCTCAATTTGATTCGTTTCCATAATTCGTTGTACAGTTGTATGATACTTTTTAGCAACTTTCCAAAGATTATCCTCTGGCTGCATAAAGTATATTGTTAAGCTGGATCTTTTATCTAGATTCAAATCCTCTTCTAATTCTTCAATATTTGAAATAACATCTATAACTTTAGTAAAATAAGCTTCGCAAGTTGCACCTATATTCACTTTTAACTCTAGCTGCTCTCCGTTTAGAATGTTATAGTTGATCTCTTCTACAAATAATTCCACTTCCGCCTTCATGTCTTCCTGCAA
This sequence comes from Bacillota bacterium, assembly GCA_023387935.1. GTDB lineage: Bacteria > Bacillota > Clostridia > Peptostreptococcales > Natronincolaceae > Alkaliphilus_B. Next base: position 15,222 of record JAEWHG010000121.1, on the reverse strand, counting down.
GCCATAAAGATCAACATAATGTCTAAATGGAGATTCCTGAATATAACTATATAATGACTGTCCTTCCTCTATTGACTTATACATAACAAGCACCTCTAATATACCCTCGATTGTGGCTTTGTCTTCAATGAGGCTATAATCAGTTAGAATAGGCTTAATGTTAACAGAAAAAACTTCGGAAATAGGTGGATGCCCATAAGGTAAATCTAAGGTCTCTCTTAAAAGTACATGCGCTTTATTCATGCCAATATTTTCTTTTAGTTCAATCTGTTTCTTATTAATATTAAGAGTTTTGCTTGGCGAATAAGTATCAACCAAAATTTCTCTGGTTTGTGTATCCATAACCTTAGCTTCTACTTGAATTACTGCTTCTATATCAACAATTTTTTTCTCGCCTCTAATATTTTCCTTAATCGCATAATATAGCTCTTTAGTAGAAAGCTTTAGTTTATATTTCATATCGCTAAAAGCTTCTGAAATCTCCACAAAATGGGTAAACGGAATTTCCCTTTTAATCATTTTTAATGGATTCTCGTAATCATCATCAACGTACAGTAGGTCTATACTTACCATTCCCCCTACAATTACCTTCCCATCCGTAATTTTAGTTTCCCTTTCCTGTACTGTAGCATCCCATTTTAGAACTTCTTTGATCTCATATTCATCTTCAGACATTTCAAAGTTATCCTTTACTAATGTCTCCGATTTATTTATCCCAACAATATCAGTATATTGGAAGTTTTCCTTTAGCACCTGGATATCCTCTATACCTGTAATATCTTTCGTTATTTCTAATGTTTTTTCTTCTATAGCTTTACCAGCTAAATTAATTACAGCCCTTACTCCGATTTTTCTATCGTTATTTACGGTAAAATCAATGTGTTCTACATCGCCTATAACTTCACCTTTCATTTTAGATCCAATACCTTCAATTTCAATATTCTGTTTAAATTGTGTACTGCTATCTATGCTATATAGAGGCTGCTCTCCTTTATCAGAAACGTATAAAATTTTGAAATATGTAATTCCTTCTACAGCAATTTTGTTATCTCCTACCTCCTGCTTTGTTAAAACAACTTTACCATTTGCTGATAAGACCCTTGTAATATCAGGCTTTGTATCCGGTACTAAAATATCGCCTTCCACTATAGCCTGAGTAATATTCTCGCCTACTACCTGATCCAATTTAAATAAGTCTCGTACTAGTTCAATAGACATATGATTGCCTCCTCCCAAAATCTTTTTAAATCCTTAATATACTATATTTTCCTATGTGTAAAATATGTTTAAAAATTCATCCTATAACATATTCACTACTATTCCAGTTAAAATTCTTTAGAATTTTAGTTAGTCCACAATTGTCCTTTTACATATATATGTGGATTAATAAAAAAAAGAAGTGAAAATAAAATATTTTCACTTCTTTTTTATTTTGAATACAACAAGGTTCCCAGGCTTATCTTAGGTCTTGATTGCCTTAATCAATAGGATTCTTATTAAGATTCTTTCAAGATTGCCCCTTTGTTTATAAGCTCCAGTTTATCTTTTCTTGCCATTTGTTTTATTTCATATTCTCTTTTCTGGGCAGATATTTTGTCATTGTACTCTTCAAAATATATAAGCTTTACAGGAAGTCTAGATCTTGTGTATTTGCCACCCTTACCTTCTGAGTGTGTTTTAACTCGTTTTTCTAAATTATTAGTCCATCCAGTGTATAGGCTTTTATCAACGCACTCTAATATATATACATAGTTCATTTTTATCACCATTTCATAATTTATGGAAAAATAAAAACCACCATCATAGGTGGAGTTTATTTGCTTTTGTTTATATTAACTAACTTTTATACTTTTGCTGTCACTACATATGGTGATCTCAACTGTTTCTGTAAGAATATCTGAATAACTATAGGACACTCTTCTAACGCTGTCATCAAACTTCCCATCAATTCTTACAATAAAAATATTTGGATATGTGTTCTCTAAAATTCCTTCACGAACAGTAGTCTTCTTTCTTCCTTTATTAGCTTTAAGAACAATTTTTTGTCCAACATATCCTTCAATGTTCTTTCTAATCTCTTGTAGCTGGTTTTTTCCATCTAGTGGATTTTTGCTCGCCAAGTAATCACCTTCCTTCGCAACTTCAACAATTATATAATAACATATTTGAAAAGTTTTGTCAAATAATTAGCCTTATATTATATAATGAGAATCATATTTTTGTCAAATAGCATTTTTATTATTTCTAAAATATTTTTTCCCTAAATATATTCTTTACAGACTATAAAATAAGAGAATTGTTAATTCTCTTATTTTAACACTATATAAACCTATAAAAATTAATAAATCCTTTAGAGATTGCCTTGGCAGCTCTTTTTCTAAATTCATCATCCATCATCATTAGCTCTTCTTGTGGATTTGAAATATAAGCTACTTCTAAATGAACAGAACTTACCATTACCTGTCTTAGTAGAGAAAAATCCGCTGGTTTTATACCTCTATCTAATGTTTTTATCTCTTCAACCAATGCAGACATTATTTCACGTCCTAATTCCTTAGCTACTTTGTCACCTCTAAAGTAATATATCTCTGTTCCAGATTTAGAAGGATGATTAAAATAATTTTGATGTATGGTAATAAAGAAATGAGGCGAAATATTATTAGCAATTAGAGCTCTATCGTTTAAGTGCACGACTTTATCTTCTTCTCTAGTTAAATAAACCGTGGCTCCTAGATTTATAAGCTCCTCTTTTAAGTATAATGCAATGGATAGGTTCACGTCTTTTTCTCTTAATCCCTGGTTGCCTCTATGATCATCACTATCTTCGCCTCCATGAGCTGGATCAATCACTACTAGTTTTCCTTTTAAAGGCTGATTTATACATGGATTTTGTATTTTCTTAATTTCAACTCCTGTATAATAATATTTTAATATTTCTTCCGACAAGCTACCTTCACAGGCCATCCTATTCGCCCCATATTGACAAAGACCTAATCCATCTCCCTTGCCTACAGTAAAAAATCTTATTATTTCAGGTCTCCAACCAAATCTAGTTGAGTTTATATCTAAAATATCCATTACTTCTTTACCTTTGAACTCCTTACCCCCTATTTTTATTTTTGCTACCCTATATTCCTCATCTCTAATTACGTCATCAATAATATTATCAATACTAGTGTCCTTTAATATTTCATCACTAGTTAGCTTTACTTCTAGCTTACTTTCTACTTCTTTTATAGGAATATCCCTATAATTTAATGAATATGGACTATTTTGGCAGTGGTTACAAAGGACTTTTCTCAAATATTGAACAATATTCCCTTCAACATTTTCACTGTTTTCCGTCGAACCCCCACAAACTAAATGAGTTCTTGCATCAATTGGTTTATTATTAAATAAAATTACATACCCTTTCGTTTCCTCTACGGCCGATTCCAGTTTTTTAATATAATCATCATAATTACAGCCCCATACTGCTCTATATTCTTCTAAAGGTATTAGCCCTGTAAAATCTTCCATAGAAACATCAGATTCTTTCCAATCTCCTTCTCCACAACCCCCATAAGCTCTCATTTTTCTAACTAAATTTGTTCTCATAATAATACTTTGACATTTTAATGCTTCTATATGAAAGTTTAGTGGCATACTCCACGCCACTAATTGTTTTACCACTTCTTCTAATTCTTTTACTAGTACTTTATCCAAACTTTCATCGTATATATTTATATAAATTTCCCCACTTTCGCCATACAAATTTAACCCTCCTAGTCTTTCGCAATATGCTTTTTATTTATATCTACTCACATTACGCTACAGCTATTAACATACTGATATTTCTTAATATAGTGATGGAATTACTGTATTATATAATATGAAAAATTACTTTTCATTGTGCATAACTACGAAGTTAAAAGCATATAATATACGCTATCTATAAATTTTAAATTATTTTTCCAATATATATGGATGCACAATAGGACTTATTTGCTATATTAAAAAAATTTCCAAATATTTGTTGCTCAAATTGAATCTAAAGTATTATAATTATTTATGGTAATACTTTAACTAATTATTTCGAATATCAAAATTTTTTCTTATAAATATATTTATCCCCATAGCATTAGACTGTATTCGTATGAGGTTTTAGAAGTCTTGGCTATGGGGTAAACCGAAGAAAGTGAGTGAATTTAAATGAAATGTCCTATATGTGGAAATGAAAATACGGGGAAATTAAGTAAGTCTAGATACTTTTGCAGTAATTGTTTTGTTGAAATTTTTCTCTCTAAGAAGAATAAATTAGAGCTTTTTAAAATTTCAGAAGATGGATCCGCCAGTTCCATTTGTCCTAATTAAAAAAATTGCCTGATGCTACGGTTTGGCCCATAGGGTACCTAATAATTAAAAAGGTTGAAGTATTAATACTTCAACCTTTTTGTTGCCATTAGCACAGCTTTATCATTTATATTTATATCATCTACATATTGTTTATAAATCTATTAATTGCAACCTCCGCCATTATCGCCTTCTAAAGAGACCATAAACCCTTTTCTAAACATCATAGTACCATAGTCGACTTTAATTGCATCAAATCTTTCATCTAACATTTTATCAACTACAAACTTTACACCGTCCACATTCTTTACTACATCGTCGTTAGTTGCCTCTTCCAGAGACAATGAAAAACTCGGACCCGCTCAGCCCATTGATGAGACATAAATTCTCACACCTACGTCCTTTGTATTCTGCTTTAGAATTTCCTGTTTACCCGATTCTGTTAGATTTATTTTCATAAACTCTCCTCCTTCAAAATTTTGAGTTTAATTAAGACTATAGCAACGTACTATAGTCTTAATTTTTAGTATGTGAAATTTACACAAAAATTATTTTTCCATAGACTTTACTAAATGGTAAAGTGTTCTTACTCCAACTCCAGTAGCACCTTTAACGTAGTATCCTTTGTCGCTAGATGTCATACAGGTTCCAGCAATATCCATATGAACCCAAGGACGATCTTCTACGAATTCTCCTAGGAATAATCCTGCTGTAATTGTACCGGCACCTCTATCGCCAACATTTTTAAGATCTGCAATGTCACTCTTAATTAACTCCTTATATTCAGGGAATGAAGGCAACTGCCATACTCTCTCTCCTGCACTGTCAGCTGCATTTTCTAATTGTTTTACAAAATCGTCATTATTTGAAACAAGGGCTGTTGTTGTATGTCCAAGGGCAACGATACAAGCTCCTGTTAATGTGGCTAAATCTACTATTTTTGTTGCTCCTTGCTGCACCGCATATGTGATACAATCAATAAGAACTAACCGTCCTTCTGCATCCGTATTTAAGATCTCTATTGTTTTGCCATTCATAGATGTTAAAATATCTCCTGGCTTGTAAGCTTTACCCGATGGCATATTTTCGCAAGCACCTACTATGGCTAAAACATTAACTTTAGGTTTAAGAGCTCCAATTACATCCATAGCGCCTAATACAGCAGCTCCTCCACCCATATCACTCTTCATTGCATCCATTCCTGCCCCTGGTTTTAATGAAATTCCACCAGAATCAAATGTTAATCCCTTTCCTACTAATCCTATGATTTCATCATCATCTTTGTTACCAAAATATTTTATAGCGATTAATTTAGGTGGTTCTTCACTTCCCTTAGTTACTCCTAAGAAGCTTCCCATGCCCATTCTTTCCATATCTTCTCTTTCTAGAATGCTAACTTCAAGCCCGTGTTTGCTAGCAATCTCTACTGCCTTGCTAGCCATTGCCGTTGGTGTTACTACATTACTTGGCTCGTTAACAAGGTCCCTAGCTACAATCGTACCATCTGATAGTTTTTTCCCTACTTCTATTCCTTTTTCTAGTCTCGTATTGATAGATTCTTCTTCGTTTAGTAGGTATATTTCTTTTATACCCTCTTCCATAGATTTTCTATCAGTTGTTTTATATTTATTAAACTTATATGATGCTAACATTGCACCTTCTGCAACGCATTGTCCAACTATTTCAGCAGAAATATTTCTATCTAAACCTATTGGCAACATTGCTATTGCAGCTGCTTTAGCTTTTCCTGCTTCTTTAACCGCCTTAGCTGCTAGGTTTCGTATAACCTCTTCTTTTAGATTTTCTTCTTTGCCTAGACCTAATAAAATTATTTTTTTGGCTGGAATTCTGCCTAAGCTATATACTAGCAGAGTTTCCCCTTCCTTTCCTTTAAAGGATTCATTACTTATCATTTCAGTAATAATACCACCTAGTTGTTCATCCATACTATGTAATTTTGCATCTAAGCTTTTTGTACCCTCATAAATTCCAATAACCACTGCATCTACCATAATATCTTTAATTTGATCCTTAATTACCTGTAATTTCATTTTACAACCTCCAATATAAATAGTTTTAATTTTCTTATTCTTTCTATATTTATACCCAAGAATCCTCTAATAAGACGTAATATTAATTAATTGTAATTTTTAAATTTCATGATATGAATTATCAATTAAAAAATATTCTCTTTTGCGTTAGAATTATATTTCCGATGGGTATAATAACAGTAATATAAATTAGTACATCAAATAAATTATATAGTAGACGTAAAATATATTTAAAATAGGAGGATTCAAAATGGTAAAAATCGGTATAATAGTAGGAAGTACAAGACCAGGAAGAAACGGAGAAGCAGTCGCAAAATGGATATATGATATAGCAACCAAGAGGGATGATGCAGAATTTGAAATAGTTGATATAGCGGATTTTAATCTCCCTTTATTAGATGAGCCATATCCAGCGGCAATGGGGCAATATACTAAGGAGCATACAAAGGCTTGGGCAGCTAAAATTGCACAATTTGATGGATATATATTTGTAACACCTGAGTATAACCACTCAACATCTGGAGCTTTAAAAAATGCTCTTGATTACTTAGGTGCAGAGTGGAATAATAAAGCAGCTGGATTTGTAAGTTATGGTAGCGGATACGGAATTAGAGCAGTAGAACATTTAAGAAATATTGTAGGAGAGCTTCAAATGGCAGATGTTCGTAATCAGGTTATGTTGTCACTTTTCACTGACTTTGTAAATATGAGTGAGTTCAAACCAGAGCCAATAAGAGAGGAATCCGTACCTCCAATGTTAGATCAAGTGGTTGCTTGGAGTAAAGCTTTAAAAACTATACGTCTTTAAAGTTCGCATCAATAAAAAAATTATAATTTCTCAAACAATAAAACAGGACTGAAAAATACCCCTCAGTCCTGTTTTATTGTTTACTATATTAACTCTTCTTTTGCTAAATATTGTACAAAGGCATTTGTCAAATTATTTGTATTGATGTCTTCTACAAATAACTGCCCTTTTCCAGCAGATTTAAGCTTTGCCTTACCATTTGTAAAATTGAATCCATTTCCATATAGTACTCTACTACTATTTATTGGCCAAAATGCTTCAGCACCTTGCACTTTGCTTAATCCAAAATACTCAGGTATTGTTTTCTCAATCTCTAACAGTACTTCAACTGGACTAGAATATCTAAACTCTTTATCTAATATATTTGCAAGCTTTACTACTACTTCCCAGTTCTCGTACGCTGTAAGAGGCTGAATAGCTTTGTTTATTCTTTGTATTCTTCTCTCTGTATTCGTATAGGTTCCACTAGATTCTGCAAAACCGACGGCAGGTAAAACAACATCTGCAATTTTTGCTGTTTCCGTAAGGTGTGTATCTTGAACCATTAAAAATTCTAAGATACTAAGGTTCATATGGGATACATCCTCACCAAACACTAATAATCCTTTAATCTCTTTATTGTTAATATAATTTTCTAGTTCTTTATATCCTTTGTTAATGCCCATATCTTTAAGCCCTTGACTATTATTGTTTTGCTTTAACTGAATTATACCACTGCGAGGCTTTCCTATATGACCGGCTAAAACTGCCATATTTGCTAAAAATGCAGCTGCCTCAGGCGTTATATTTTTTTGTTCAAATACAATCATAGCTTTTTTAGACTTTCCATATATACCAGCAATATCAGCGGCCTCTGGACTGATTTTAACATTTGATAAACTTTCTTTTAATTCATTCAATCCTTCATAATTACTTGCTTTAGCTACTAATCCACCTTCAATAAGTGATTTAGTAACCTCCTGTAAAAATACGATATCATTTTTAGGATTCACCCTAATATGAGCATACTGCTCTATTTTAGTCTTATTAGGACTTATCACTATTAATTTAGCTCCATTCTCTACTGCCTTTTTAATTTTAAGTCCTGCTACAGTATGGTTATCCATAATATTAGAACCAACAAGAATAATAGTTTCTGCATAAGCCAGCTCGTCAAAGGTATTACTAGATGCATCATATCCTAAAACTTCCACAACGCCACCTGTGCTATTATTAAATGATCCTATATTTTCACTCTTTAATACTTCTTTCCCAAACTTAGATATTAAGTAAGTTTCCTCATTTGTATACCTATCAGAAATAGAAATACCTATGGAATTGTTGCCATATAATGCGCCTAAACTTTGTGATTTTTTAGCTATATGAAGTAAGGCTTCATCCCAAGTCGTTTCTTCAAGCCTGCCATGTTTTTTAATTAATGGCTTGGTTATTCGTTTTCCTGCTTGGTTCATGTTAAAACCAAAACGCCCCTTAACACAAAGCAGTCCATCATCTAAAGAATTTTCTTTTTTAGGCAATGCCCTAACAACCATATCTCCTTTCGTATCTAAGTCTATTTTACAGCCTACACTACAGTGAGAGCAAACTGTATGGGTTGTTTTAGGATTAAGAGGTACTGACTTTTCTATATCTAATCTTTCCTGAAGTGCCCCTGTTGGACATACGCTTATGCACTGCCCGCAGCTTATGCAGTCCGTATCCTTTAAAGATAGGTTAAATGCAGGTTGAACTATTGTATCAAAACCTCGCTCTAAAAGCCCTAAGGCAGTAGACCCTATAACCTCATCACAAACTCTGACACAAAGTCCACACAAAATACATTTGTCTGAGTTTCTGATAATAAAAGGATGCCCATCATCTTCCATACGGTAATGCACTTCTCCATATAATCTTTCTGGCTCAACCTTATATTCATTAGAATACTCTAAAAGCTTACACTCGAATACATCATGGCATCCACACTCAAGACACCTCATAGCGTCTCTTTTTGCATCTTCCTCTGTATAGCCTGCAAGAATTTCTTCAAAGTTCTTCTTTCTCACTTCTGGATCTAAATGCTGCATCTTCGGTCTATACTCTTTTTCCCTATGTGCAAATTCCTCTACTGGAACATCTTCCCTAGTTACATAAAAAGGTTTTTCATATGGAATAACTTTTCCCTCTAAATATTTACAAATTACTTCTGCAGCCTTCTTTCCTTCTCCTATTGCTGTAATAGCAATATCCGGACCATTATTAGTTGCATCTCCTCCTGCAAATATTCCAGGTAGATTTGTAAGGAATGAATTTTCATCCGTATGGATAGTTCCCCATCTCGTTAACGTAATGTCTTCTAAGCCCTTTATATCTACCTGCTGACCTATTGCAGCTATAACACAATCTACTTCGATTATTTCTTCTTCACCTTCTAATGGAACAGGTCTTCTTCTTCCTCTTTCGTCTGGTTCTCCTAATTCCATTTTTTGAAGCCTTACCTTAGTTACTTTTCCATCTTCCCCCATTATTTCAATAGGGTTCACTAAGAATTTAAAAGTAACGCCCTCTTCCTCCGCTTCTTCTATTTCAACAGCCTCTGCAGGCATTTCATCCTTTGTTCTTCTATATATGTTATAGACTTCCTTAGCACCTAGCCTAATAGCAGTTCTACAAGCATCCATGGCCGTATTCCCACCACCGACTACAGCTATTCGCTCTCCTGTTTTAACAGGCTTACCAACTGCAAAGTTACTTAAGAAGTCAATTCCACCAATTACACCTTCAAGCTCTTCCCCAGGACAATTCAATTTTGTACTATTCCATGCACCTATTGCAACATAAACCGCATCGTATTTTTCTCTTAAATGGGATAGCTCTACATCTCTACCAATTTTAATATTGGTAAACATATCCACTCCCATATTTCGTATAGTTTCAATCTCCTTGTTTAAAACTTCCTTCGGCAATCGATATTGTGGAATACCATATCTAAGCATGCCACCAAGTTCTGGCATTGCCTCATATATAACTGGCTTATGTCCTTCTTTTGCTAAGTAATAAGCAGCAGTAAGTCCACTTGGCCCTCCGCCGATAATTGCGACATTTTTACCTGTAGCTTCTTTAATATCTGGCATAAATATATTCGGGTCCTTTAAATCTATATCCGCTACAAAGCTTTTTAGCCAAGCTATTGAAATTGGATCGTCTAAAGCTTGTCGTCTACAGGCAGTTTCACAAGGATGAGGACATACCCTTCCAATACTAGCTGGCAGGGGAAGTTGTTCTTTTATTAGCTCCACTGCTTCTCTATATTGCCCATTTGCAATTAAACCTACGTATCCCTGACAATCTGTGCTTCCTGGACAAGCTAAAACACATGGCGGTTTGCAATCTCCAACGTGGTCCGATAGCAATAGTTCTAAAGCAATCTTTCTAGATTCCTTAACTTTATTCGTATGAGTATAAATCACCATACCATCAGTAGCTTCTGTGGCACAGGCTCTTAAAAGCTTAGGTATATTCTCTACCTCAACTACGCATAGCCCACAGGAACCATATACTTTAACCCTGTCATCGTGACAAAGCGTAGGAATTTCAATATTATTCTCTCTTGCTACTTCTAATATCATTTGCCCCTTATGTCCCATTACTTCCGTACCGTTTATATTCAACCTAATATTAGGCATTTATATTCCCCCCTATGTTAATTATTCAACTGTCACTGAATTAAACTTACAAACCTGATAGCATTTGCCACATTTAATACATAGCTCTTGATTAATAACATGAACCTCTTTTCTATCTCCAGTGATAGCACCCACAGGACAGCTTCGTTTACAAAGGCTACATCCAATACATTGATCCTCTAAAATCATGTACTCTAATAAATTAGTACATTGTTTAGCAGTACATTTTTTATGCTGAATATGACTTTCGTACTCATCACGGAAGTATTTAATTGTACTTAATACTGGATTTGGAGCTGTTTGGCCTAACCCACATAATGATCCTTCCTTTATCTTTTCCCCTAAGTCCTCTAAAAGTTCTATGTCTCCATCCTTTCCTTGACCTTCACAAATCCTAATTAATATTTCTAGCATTCTCTTTGTACCTATTCTACAATGAATACACTTTCCACAGGATTCTTTACGGGTAAAGTCTAGAAAAAATTTTGCCATATCAACCATACATGTGGTTTCGTCCATTACAACCATTCCACCAGAGCCCATAATAGCTCCTATTTTAGAAATAGACTCATAGTCTACTGGTGTATCCAAAAGATCAGCAGGTATACATCCACCGGATGGTCCTCCCATCTGTACTGCTTTAAATTCTTTATGATCATTAATTCCTCCGCCGATATCAAATATGATCTCTCTTAGAGGTATTCCCATTGGAACTTCAACTAATCCACCCTTATTTATTTTGCCTGTCAGAGCAAATACCTTGGTTCCCTTACTATTTTCTGTTCCCATAGCAGAAAAAGCTTTTCCTCCATTAAATATTATCCAGGGCACATTTGCAAAGGTTTCCACATTATTAATATTTGTTGGCTTGTCCCAATATCCTCTTTGTGCTGGAAAAGGGGGTTTGAGTCTTGGCATACCTCTCTCTCCCTGTAGAGATTCAATAAGAGCTGTTTCCTCTCCACAAACGAAAGCTCCTGCGCCTGCTTTAATTCTTAAGTCAAAATCAAATTGATCTAGCCCGAAAAGGTTTTTTCCTAAATAACCTCTGCTTCTAGCTTCTTCTATAGCCTTATCCAATCTCTTAATAGCCAATGGATATTCTGCTCTTACATAAATAACGCCTTCAGAAGCCCCTATAGCATATCCACAAATTATCATTCCTTCTATTAAACTATGTGGATCTCCCTCTAGTATGCTTCTATCCATAAAAGCCCCTGGGTCCCCTTCGTCTGCATTACAAACTACATACTTAACCTTTCCAAGAGATTGTTTGGCAGCATTCCATTTAAACCAAGTTGGAAAGCCTGCTCCACCTCTTCCTTTTAGACCTGAAACTTTCACTTCTTCTATTATGTCTTCTGGAGTCATTGTTTCAAGACATTTCTCAATAGCCTTATACCCGCCATACTCTATATATTCATCAATGCTTTCTGGATTAATAATGCCGCAGTTTTTTAGAGCTACACGTTTTTGTTTAGCTAAAATAGCCTTATCAACGTCCTCCATTATATATTCATTCGGTTTATTTTTAGTTTTAGCTATTTCATTAATGATTTCCTTTGCCATTTTTTCATTTACCTTCACAAATGAAGTTTTCTCTCCATTATCATCAATAAACTCTATAATTGGCTCTAAATAACACATTCCTATACAACCGGTAACACCTATCTCAATATCTAAGTTCATGCTTTTTATCTCTTCTTCTACGACCCCATATACCTTATTAGCACCAGCAGCTATCCCACAGCTACCTTGTCCTACAATGATCTTCATATCTAAGCCCCCTTAATTTCCCTAATAATACTCTTCGTCTTTTCCGGTGTTAATTTGCCATAGGTTTCGTCATTTATCATCATTACTGGTGAAAGACTACAGCACCCTAAACAAGCAACATTTATTAAGGTAAATAAATTATCCTCAGTAGTTTCTCCATCCTTAATTTTCAGTTCTTCAGTAATACTTTCTTCTATACTTTTAGAACCGTTAACATGGCAAGCAGTTCCTTGACAAAGCATTATCAAATTTTTTCCTATAGGCTTTAATCTGAACTGCGTATAAAATGTGGCTACACCATGAATTTTAGCTGGCTTAATGCCGGTCTCTTTAGATATATAGTTTAGAGCATCTAATGGCAAATAGTTATAATGATCTTGAATATCCTGTAAAATACTGATTAGGCTCCCCTTTTTCCCTTCATACTTACTTAAGATTGATTTTAATTTTTCTTCGTCTTCAAGCAAAATAGCTGTCATACTTTTGTTATGGTCTCTTCCACAGCAATTCATACTTTACTCCCCCTTTAACTTAGATAATTTTTCTTAAGATTAAGATCATATTTTCATTTGTACTTAGTTAAAAAATAAACATGAACTGATAATTGAAATGATTTAAAATATTCAATTATATAATATCATGGCATTTAGATAATGTAAATGTACATGCTTTATAATGAATATTCGTTATTTCTAATATATTTCGAATATTTAATGAATACATCCACATTTATGGTAAATTGTGTTTGAATTTTCCATATATTTATAGTAATATAATTATGAGTAAAAAAGATTCAAAAGCACTTATATCAATCTTGTGTTGTGTTTTAATCATTTAAACTAAAAAGGGGGACAGGTCTAGAGCAAGTTTTTTTGGAAAAAACGATAATAATTTAATCAATTAAATTTTAGAGGAGGAATTTATTTTTATGGAAACTAAAAAGCAAGCCACTCTCGTTCACGCTATTATACCTATTATTGTATTAGTAGCATCCTTATTTATAGGAATCACAAAACTTGGCTCAGATCCTCATATTCCTATTATTATTGCCATTATAGTTGCTTCTGGCGTAGCTATTTTCTCATTAGGTTACAAGTGGGATGAAATAGAAAAGGGAGCAATAGAGACAATTCAAATGTCTATGCAAGCTATATTAATATTAATGATCATTGGTACAGTAATTGGCGCTTGGATTTTGAGCGGTACTGTTCCTACAATGATTTATTATGGATTAAAAGTTCTATCTCCTGGTATATTCTTGGTCGCTACATCAATTATTTGCGCAATCGTTTCTCTAGCAACTGGTAGCTCGTGGACTACAGCTGGAACTGTAGGTGTTGCCCTTATCGGTGTTGGTCAAGGATTAGGAATACCAGTAGAAATAGTAGCTGGTGCAATCGTTTCCGGTGCATATTTTGGAGATAAAATGTCACCTCTTTCAGATACTACGAACTTAGCACCTGCAATGGCAGGAACTACATTATTCGAACATATCAAGCATATGTTTTATACAACAGTTCCAAGTTTTATCATTGCATTAGTTTTATACGGTATCATAGGTGCTAAATATGCAGGTTCTGCATTGGATACAGCTAATATAGATGTAATCTTAAATGGATTATCAAGCAACTTTAATATTACACCTTTACTTTTCCTTCCTCCTATTATCGTTATTATTTTAGTAGTACTTAAAGTTCCTGCACTCCCAGGATTAATCGCTGGTACTGCAATCGGTGGTGTATTTGCTGCTATATTCCAAGGTTCAAGCCTAGGAGATATTGTAAATGCTGCCCACTATGGTTTTGAAATCGAAAGTGGTGTTTCAATGGTTGATGAGCTTCTAAACCGTGGTGGATTAGATTCTATGATGTGGACTGTTTCATTAATTCTATTAGCTATGGTATTCGGCGGAATTATGGAAAAAACAGGAATGCTTCAAGCAATCGGAAATTCCATATTAAAATATGCAAACAATACTGGTTCATTAATTACAGCTACTATTTTAACAAGTATTGCAGTTAATATTCTTGCTGCAGACCAATATTTATCCATAGTAATTCCAGGAAGAATGTATAAAGATGTTTACGACGGAAGAGGACTTCACCCTAAAGTATTATCTAGAACTCTAGAAGACGCTGGTACTCTAACATCTGCATTAATTCCTTGGAATACATGCGGAGCATTTATGCATAGTGCACTTCTAGTTTCACCTCTTGCATTTGCACCATATGCTTTCTTAAATCTAATTAACCCAATTGTTGCTATAATCTATGGATTTACTGGTTTTAGTATAACTAAAGTTGACAAAGATGGTAATGAACTAGATAGACACGGAAAAATAGTAGCTCATAATAAGTAAATATTAATGTAGAATATATAACTAGAAAAGTACAGCCGCCCTATGAGGTGGCTGTACTTTTTTAAAGATCTACTATAGAAAATAAAACCCCCGATTTTATCAGGGGATTATTTTATAATTTAATTATTTACTTAATGCGTTTTTAACAGCTCCGATGATTCCTTCACTTGAATAAGTTGCTCCAGATACAGTATCTACTTCTACAGTTTGTTTTTCAACCATAGCTGCTGGCAC
>JAEWHG010000116.1 GCA_023387935.1 Bacillota bacterium | reverse complement strand
AGGCGATGTTTTTACCTACAGTACTCAGTATCTATCCATTATGTTTTGGGAAATTCCAGGTATGTTCCTTTTCCTTGTGTATACTTCTATAAAACAAAGTCAAGGGGATACGATTACACCTATGATATTAAATGTAATGGGTGTAATCCTTAATATTATTTTAGATCCAATCTTTATTTTTACATTTGGAATGGGGATTAGAGGAGCGGCGATTGCAACAGTTTTATCCAGAATGATATTTGCTATATATGCTATTTATACTTTATTTGCACATAAAAATGGAATTTATTTAGAAAAGAATAATTTAAGCTTAGAAAAAGATACTCTTAAGGAAATTATTAAGATCGGATTACCTGCTTCCTTAGGGCAGTCAGCAGCAGCATTCGGTTTCATGATTTTAAATATTTTTGTAATTTCCTACGGTGCAGATACTTTAGCAGCCTTTGGAATAGGTAATAGAATTAACTCTCTAATATTAATGCCCGTTACAGGGATAGGCAACTCTATCACTACTGTTATTGGACAAAATTTAGGTGCCAATAAGAAAGACAGAGCTAAACTGACAGTTAAAACAGCGCTCAAGCTTTCAACTCTCTTTATGATTTCTGGTGGCATTATTATGTATATGGCCTCTGAAAATATTGTATCTATCTTTGTTAAGAATGATCCTGAGGTTTTTAGACAGAGTACAGAGTATTTGAGGCTAATCTGCCTTTCTCTACCTTTAATGGGATTCTTTCAAGTCTTTGTAGGCACATTCCAAGGGTCAGGACATACGATGTATGCTATGATGATGGATATGGGGCGGTTATGGGCATTACGGATTCCTATGATTATATTATTTAAGGAATATACGCAATGGGGTCCTAATGGCGTTTGGTATGCTATGGTACTCAGTAATGGACTCATCTGTATATTTGGTTTTATTGTTTTCGTAAGTGGCAAATGGCAGGATGAGGTTATAAACAAAAAAAAGGCACTCGCTTGAGAGTGTCTTTTTTACTAATATCCTTCATCTTGTCTTTGATGATTAATTTTATTTTTCTGTAAATAAGATTCGAATATTTCTTCATTAGTAAAATCTAATTTCCTACCTAGGAGCAAAAAATGATTAAAGATGTTTTCATAATTATCCATTGTTGGCTCATTTTGAAATGTAATAATATGTGTAAATACATTTTGGAATTCATTTGTTAGACTACTTGTATTATTAATTTCTTTTATATTAATACTTGTTAACCCATGATCCAATCCTAAACTTAAAATAAAATGAAGGCAATCAACATACTCTTCTAAAATAGTCTCCTTAGGAGAAGGTCCTTTGTTACTCCAAAACTTAAAGCAACGTGTTTCATTAGCTAACTCTCCTAATTCCACTTGCAGCGCTAATATTTTAAAAGGAGTAAGGTCCCTTCCTTTAAGTCCATGCTCCATACTGATACGTTCATCTAATTGTTTTTGTATCTCATACAACTCAATTACGTCCATTTTAAGCTCCTTTCTTGCTATAATCTTTATGGAAAATAATTTTACTACTCCTAAATATAATAAGACTGCCTAATACATATATAGACAGTCCAATATATTTTGATTATTTACCACAACACTTCTTGTATTTCTTTCCACTACCACAAGTACATGGGTCATTTCTACCTATTTTGTCATCTTTAACTACAGTTTTAGTAGCGTTATATGACTTTTTAATTTCTTTTCTCTTTTCTTCAGTTAAGATATTATCCCACTGAGGTAAAGTATACAGCCACTCAGCATTGGCATTTAACATATTGAAATATAATTTTTCTAAATCGATGTTTAATTCTATATTGCTATTTTCAGTTAGCTCATCTAAATCGATTTCTGATTCAAGACTCGTATTAATGCCATCAATAAATCCTATAAAAGTAACATTATCAACGCCATACTCATTTGCTAAGTCAGTAAGTGTTCCATTTATAGTAGTTGTAGGTGCTTCTAAAACTTTTTCATATATTGTTTTTTCTACTGCACAATATTCATTCCAGAACTTCACTGCTTTCTGCTCCTCTGTATGTTCAAAGGCAATTTGTTTCCATTGACTATATAAGCTCATGTTCTATTTCTCCTTCTCTAAATAAACTTTGACTGTTATTATTATAGTATATTGTATTTACCCTTTCAACTATATTTCTATATTTTTGATTTTTTTACCAATTATTTATTATCTTATCTCGTTTTCTATAATATATACTAGCTGATTTTAAATTTTGAAATTATTTCTTCCAGTTGATTAGATAGACTAGCCATGTCGCTACTAGCACTTGAAATTTCTTCCATAGCCGCCAATTGTTCTTCTGTAGAAGCAGAAACCTCTTCCGTAGAAGCTGCATTTTCTTCTGCTATAGCAGATAAATTTTGAATAATCCCTATTATTTCTGCCTTCTTATCTGCCATATCGTTACTAGCTTCATTTAACTTGTTCATCATCATTTTTGTAGTTATAATGGCATCGGAAATTCCATCAAAAGCATTTCTAGTCATTTCCACGCTATTTTCCTGATCTTTCGTAATGTCACCAACATTTTTAATAATTTCAACAGCAATTTGTGAGTTGTTTTGTAGCTCCCTAACCACTTCTTCTATTTCTTTAGTAGAATTACTAGATTGCTCTGCTAATTTTCTTATTTCATCTGCTACTACTGCAAATCCTCTTCCTGCTTCGCCTGCTCTTGCAGCCTCTATAGCAGCATTTAAAGCTAGTAAATTTGTTTGCTCTGCTATACTTTGGATTACTTTACTTGCTTCATCTATTTTTTCTGAGCTAGCATTTGTTTTTATAATTCCATCATGAACTTCTTTAATTGCATTGATATTTTCATTGGTTTTAATTGTTAATTCTGAAATAACAGCTGCTCCATCATCTTTTAACTGCATCACTGCATCTGTTTGTTTCATTAGTTCAGTAATATACTCTAATTCTACTTCAATAATCTCGCCAAGCTCATCTGTTTTTCCTGCTCCTTCTTCAGTGTTTTTAGCCTGTTCCGTAGCTCCTTCAGCTATTTGCTCTATTGTTCTAGCTACTTCTTCCGCTGCAGCAGATGACTGCTGAGATGTAGAGGCTAAAATTTGGGACGAAGCAGAAACCTGGTCTGCTGAACTTCCAACCGTACTTATAAAGTCTCTTAAACTATCTATAATGGACTGTAAAGAGTGCGCTAAAACACCTACTTCATCTTTTCTTTTCAAAAGCTTATCCGGTATATTTTTTGAAGCATCCAAATTACCAATTTGCTTTGCATAATTTGCACTTTCAGTTATAGGTTTGCTTATTGATCCTGCTATAACATAGAATATAGCTAAAGTTATTGCAATAACACTTAAGGTTAATAGCACAATAGTCTTTAAAATATTATCACTTTCTTGTCTTATTTGCTCTACAGGTGCTTGAATCGCCAAACTCCAATTTGGTGTACCTTCAATAGGAGAAAATACTAAAAAGTTTGCAGTGCCAGTCTTATCATTGTATATCTCAGCACCAGTCTCTCCCAACTTCATTTTTTCTGCTATTTTTTCTAAACCCTCATATCCACTTTCTAAGCCCTTATTAAGATTTAGATTTAATCTTACTTCATTATCAGGATGAGCTAACATTAGACTATTCCCATCTACAATCATACCAAATCCATTATCTCCTATATTAATCTCATTAGCAATTTCGGATAGCTTATCCACCTTTATTACACCTGCAAATGCTCCAATTAATTGTCCAGATTCATTTTTAACAGGATGTACAATAGTTACGATTGGTTCCCCTGTGATTTCAGATATCATTGGATTGGATATGTAAGCTTCTTTCTTTTCATCTACAATAGCTTTGAAATCTTCCCTATTTTTTATATTTCCCGAACCACCAGTTGTTGTATAAAAGTTTCCTTCTAGATCAGCAAACCACATTAATAAAAAATCTTCTCTTAATTGAGATCCCCTATACTCTAAATAAGGTTTTATTTCTTCCAAATTACCAGACCTAATAATTTGCTCTGATGATATTGCCTTAACTTCATGACTATTTCCTTGTATCCACTGAGATATTTCTCCATCTCTAGCATCAGCTATTTGTGTTATCATACCTTCCGTTAAAGGTACCACAGTGTTACTAACCTCTGTGTACACTAATAAACCCATTATTGCTAACAAAGCTGTGATTGATAATCCAAAAAACATCATAATCGTTTTACGTATAGACTTCATAACTTTCTCCCCTTCAATAAGAAATTATTACCAATATAAATATGTTATCATTTTATCATATTATGTAGAATTTTGTAACATTTCTGTATACAATATAGAGTTTTTTTATAAATTGGGTACAAAGTATCATATTAAAAACAAAATCTTTTTATAAATTTTTAATTTTAATTTTTTAAGATGCATTGAATTATGATCTATAAATAATTTAAAAGAATATGTCTTTTTGTACTTTTAAAAAATAAAGCTTTATCTTTCATTAATATATAGGACTTATTTTATAAACTGTGTTATAATAAAAGAAAAAATATTTATCGCTGGGGGTGCCATGTGCTGAGAGGATTATTCCGACCCTTAGAACCTGTAGGTTAAAGCCTGCGTAGGAAAGCGGATTCTATGAATACTAACATGAAAAGGCTTCCTTTTCATGTTTTTTATTTTTAAGCACTTGAAATTCTAAGCAGAGCTTAGAATTGAGTGCGCCATAAAGTTTGTAAGTGCTAACGAACAAATTTTATTTTTGCATCTAGCGATAAATAACAAGAGAGGATGTAATATTATGTTTGAAAAGTTTTTAGAATTTAAACCTGTAACAATTATTATCCTAGCTTCTTTATTATTATTTTCTATTGCTCTTATATTTAGAGATAGAAAGCAGAAAAAAAACTCCCATTACACAAAAATGATCGTATACGGAAGCTTATGTGTTGCACTCTCCTTTGTTCTTTCTTATATCCGTCTATACCGTTTTCCGCAAGGGGGTAGTATAACACCTGCTAGTATGCTTCCTATGTATATTTTCGCTATTATGTTTGGTCCTGCTGCTGGTATATTAGCGGGATTCGCCTTCGGTATGATTAATCTAATTCAAGATCCGTTTATTATCCATTGGGCACAATTTTTCCTAGATTACCCTCTATCCTATGGCGCCTTAGGATTAGCCGGATTATATCGCAAAAATATTGGTGTATCCTGCTTTATCGGTGGTTTTGGTAGATTTTTAATGAACTTTTTATCAGGTGTTATCTTCTTTGGTTCTTATGCACCAGAAGGAATGAATGTACTACTCTATTCCCTTACTGTAAATGGATTAGTTATTGGAACAGATACATTAATTTGTATTGTGGTTGCCATGTTACCTCAAGTACAATCCGCAATAAAGAATGTCCTAAAAGATATACCTGCTTAGACTATAATGGACTCACTAATTGTTAGTGAGTTTATTTTTATTCTGAATACAATAAGGTTTCCAGCACCCAACAAAAATCTTTAATTACGTTGATGGGTAGGATTTTTATTAAATATTTTAGTTATTAATTATAATTTAATTAATTTGTTGTTATAATACTAAAATAATGGGTATATATATTTATGAGGTTATAATCAGTAAATTAAAATATATACATATAAGGAAGGATGATTTTAATGAAAACATTTGGTCAATTTTTACAAAGCGGAGATTGGAAAGGCGAGAAACACGTTCCAGTAATACATGCGCCTGAAAAAGTAAAAGTAGGAGAAGCTTTCGATGTAAAAGTAACTGTGGGAGATGCAATAGGACATCCAAACACACTGGAGCATCATATAGCGTGGTTTAAAGTGTTTTTCCATGCAGATGGAGGAAAATTCCCAGTTGAGCTTGCTAACTTTACATTCTCTGCACACGGAGAAGACGGTAACTTTACAGAGCCAGTAGGATTAACTAGTGTAAAACTAGACAAATCTGGTACTCTTTATGCGGTAAGCTACTGTAATATTCACGGCCTATGGGAAAGCAGTCAAGAAATCGTAGTAGAATAGAATCGTATTCAAATAGAATATAAAAAAAGTCGTCCGATAATGCAGCATTGGACGACTTTTATAATATTGGAGAAAAAATTCTGGCAATAGACTCTTTAACCTTATGTGTAAGGGGTCTATTTTTATATTCCTCTAATACAACTTTCTTACTTACCCTTAAATCTTCGAAGAAATCCTTCGCCATTTTAGAATTTGTTTCTTTATCATATATAAAAGCATTCACTTCAAAATTCAACTTAAAGCTACGTATATCCAGGTTAGCCGTACCTATGGAAGTAAAATTATGATCTACAATAAATACTTTGCCATGTACAAATCCCCTGCCATATTGATAAATTCTTACGCCCGCCTCTAAAAGCTCTTCAAAATGGGACTTAGATGCCCAAAATACAGTGCTATGATCTGGTTTAATCGGAATAAGAAGCCTAACATCTACACCTCTTAAGGCAGCTGTTTTTAAAGCAACTAAAATAGCCTCATCTGGTACAAGATATGGAGTTGTAATATATACTCTTCCCCTTGCAGTATTAATAGCAGAAAAATATGCCTGGTGAATGGATGCCCAGTAGGAATCTGGACCACTAGATGCTATTTGAACAATCTTTTCTCCACAATACCCCTGAACTGGAAAGTACTTAAAATCATCTATACTTTCCTTCGAGACAAAGTGCCAGTCCGCTAAGAATATACCCTGCAATACATATACAGCTTCTCCTTGAAGCATCAAATGGGTGTCTCTCCAAAAACCCAATTTTTTATTTTTCCCTAAGTATTCATCACCTATATTTATTCCGCCTACGAAGCCTAGCTTTCCATCTATTACAAGTATTTTTCTGTGATTTCGATAGTTTAGTCTGCTTCCAAAAAAAGGCAGTGTTACAGGTAGAAATACTTGAACATGTACTCCAGCATCTCGTAATGGCCTAATGAAATCTTCCGTTAGCCTAATGCTACCAACAGCGTCGTATATAAGTCGTATCTCTATCCCTTCATTTGCCTTTTCTATTAATGCCTGTTGAAACTTCCGCCCTATGTGACTATCTTTTATAATAAAGTATTCCATATGTATATGCTCTTTTGCATCACTGATAGCAGCTAGCATTTCAGAAAATGTTATTTCTCCATTTTGCAGTACTTTAACCTTATTATTTACGGTTATAGGAGAGCGAGTATTATTTAATAGTAGGGGTATAATCTTTCCTCTAGTATCATTAAAATTTTTCTTAAATATCTCTCCATAGTTTGTGAAACCTAGCTGTTGACTCAGCAAATTATTTAAAATCGTATAATCTTCTCTTCTTTTCTTAATAAATGTTTTCTGTTTACGATGGTTCCTACCAATATAAAAATATAGAAATATACCAACCCCTGGAACAAGAAATAGAAGCATTATCCAAGCAACTGTACTTGAGGGGTCCCGATTATCTAATATTACATCTATGGCAATTATTATATTTATTATTGTATAAAGAATTGTAAAAACCTGAAATAAAGTCATTCCCATCCCCCCTAACTCCAGATCAAAATATATAAATAAATTTTAATATTCTAGTATATTTTTCTATTATACCCATAATATGCGTTTTGGAACATCTTTGTTAAATGTAAAACTTAACCCTTTTATATTATTAGGTATCTAAATAAGAACCTGACCCATTAATGCAATCAAAGATTGCATACGGATACCCCAGAACCTTGTTATATTTACAATAAATAAAGGAGCAGGGTCTATACCCTGCTCCTTTATTTATTGTTTATTATTTTCCAGCTAAACGCTTATATGATTCGTATCTTTCTTTAGCTTCTTTTTCTGACTTCTCAAATAGCTGTTCTGCTACTTCTGGGAAAGTCTTAACTAATGAGTTGTAACGAACTTCACTTAGTATGAAATCTCTAAATGATGCTGTAGGCTCTTTAGAATCTAATGTAAATGGATTTTGTCCTTGATCTTTTAACTCTGGGTTGAATCTGTATAAATGCCAGTATCCAGACTCTACAGCTTTCTTACCTTGCTCTTGAGTTTTACCCATACCTGCCTTAATACCGTGAGCGATACATGGTGAGTAAGCAATGATTAGAGATGGTCCATCATATGCTTCTGCTTCCTTCATAACCTTCATTAATTGGTTTCTATCAGCTCCTACAGATACTTGAGCTACATATACGTAACCATAGCTCATAGCTATCATACCAAGGTCTTTCTTCTTAGTTCTCTTACCAGCAGATGCAAACTTAGCAATAGCAGCTGTTGGAGAAGCTTTAGAAGCCTGACCACCTGTATTTGAGTAAACCTCAGTATCCATAACAAGAATATTTACATCTTCTCCAGAAGCGATTATATGGTCTAATCCACCGAATCCGATGTCATAAGCCCAACCGTCTCCACCAAAGATCCACTGTGATTTCTTAACTAAGAAATCTTTCTTTTCAATGATTTCAGCTATAACAGCATTATCATTAGCAGCATCTAATAAAGGTAGCATATCGTATGTAGCCTTTTTAGAAGCTTCAGCATTGTCTTTTCCTTCTAACCAAGCTGTGAAAGCAGCTTTTAGCTCTTCAGAGATGTTAAGCTCTAAAGCTTGTGTCATAAGGTCTGTTAATCTGTTTCTCATTTGTTTTACAGCTAAGAACATACCGTATCCGTACTCAGCATTGTCCTCAAATAATGAGTTCGCCCAAGCTGGACCTTGTCCTTTATCATTTGTGCAATATGGCATAGATGGAGCACTACCACCGTAGATTGAAGAACAACCTGTAGCGTTGGCAACGATCATTCTATCTCCAAATAATTGTGTAACTAGTTTAACGTAAGGAGTTTCACCACAACCTGCACAAGCTCCAGAGAACTCGAATAGTGGCCTCGCAAATTGGCTACCTTTGAATGTAAATTTATTTGTTAAATCAGATTTATCTGAGATTGTTGTAGCATATTCCCAATTTTCTCTTTGCGCTTCTACTTGTGGCTCAAGAGGCATCATAGCGATGGCTTTTTCTTTTGCAGGACAAACATCAACACAGTTTCCACAACCTGTACAGTCTAGAGGACTTACTTGGATTTTGTATTGTAATCCATCGAACTCTTTACCTGTAGCTTTAATTGTATTGAATCCTTCTGGTGCATTCTTAACTTCTTCTTCGTTTAATAAGAATGGTCTAATTGCAGCATGAGGACATACAAAAGAACATTGGTTACATTGGATACATTTGTCAGAGTACCATTCTGGTACATTAACAGCAATACCACGTTTTTCATATTGAGATGTTCCACTTGGGAATGATCCATCTTCTCTACCTACGAATGCACTTACAGGAAGATCATTACCTTCTTGTGCAGTTATTGGTCTTAAAATATTTTTAATGAAATCTGGCTCTTCTTTAGCAACTGTAGCAGCTGCTTCTTCTACTGCACTACCCCAGCTAGCTGGCACATCAATCTTAACTAATGCATCTACTCCACGATCAATAGCGTCATTGTTCATTTGAACAATCTTCTCACCTTTTAGACCATAGGAATCTAAAACTGCTTCTTTTAAGTATCTAGTAGCATCTTCTACTGGAATAATATTTGCTAATTTGAAGAATGCAGATTGCATAATCATATTGATTCTTCCACCTAAACCAATTTCAGTTGCAATTTTAGTTGCGTTCAATGTATAGAAATTAATATTGTTATCAGCAATATATTTTTTAAGTGTTGCAGGTAGTTTTTCATCTAACTCCTCTGGTGACCAGATACAGTTCAGTAGGAATGTTCCACCTTTTTTAAGTCCTTTTACTAGATTGTATTGGTATACATATCCTTGATTATGACAGGCAATAAAGTCTGCTTGATCAATTAAGTATGTTGATTTAATAGGTTTTTTACCGAAACGCAAGTGAGACATTGTAACTCCACCAGATTTTTTAGAATCATAGTCGAAGTATGCTTGAGCAAACATGTCAGTGTTATCTCCGATTATCTTAATAGCACTCTTATTTGCACCTACTGTTCCATCAGAACCTAATCCCCAGAATTTACATCTGATAGCACCTTCAGGAGCAGTTACAACATTTTCTTCTACAGGTAAAGATGTGTTTGTAACATCATCCACTATACCAATTGTAAATCCATTTTTAGGAGAATCTGATTTAAGGTTAGTAAATACAGCTTTAATTTGAGCTGGTATAGTATCTTTAGAACCAAGACCGTATCTTCCACCGATTACTAACGGAGCATTTTCCTTATCAAAGAATAATGTTCTAATATCTTGATATAATGGCTCGCCAAGTGCACCTGGCTCCTTAGTTCTATCCAATACAGAAATTCTCTTAACTGTTTTAGGAAGAACATCGAAGAAATATTTTTCTGAGAAAGGTCTATATAAATGTACTTTAATAAGACCAACTTTTTCTCCTTTAGCATTTAAGTAGTCTATTACTTCTTCTGCTGTTTCTGTTACAGAACCCATTGCAATAATAATATCTTCAGCATCTTCTGCACCATAGTAGTTAAATGGAGCATAATGTCTGCCAGTTAATTTAGTAATTTCCTTCATATAATCATTTACAAGATCAGGAATAGCTTCATAATATGTATTGGCAGCTTCCTTAGCTTGGAAGAAAATATCTGGGTTTTGAGCTGTACCTTTTTGATATGGGTGCTCTGGATTTAATCCTCTATCTCTAAAAGCTTTAACAGCATCCCAATCTACAAGATTAGCAAGCTCATCATATTCAATAACTTCAATTTTCTGAATTTCATGTGAAGTTCTGAAACCATCAAAGAAGTTAATAAATGGTACTCTTCCTTTAATAGCAGTTAAATGAGATACTGCTGATAAGTCCATAACTTCTTGAACACTACCAGAAGCTAAAAGAGCACATCCTGTTTGTCTTGCAGCCATTACGTCAGAGTGATCTCCGAATATTGAAAGTGCATGTCCAGCAAGAGCACGAGCACTTACGTGGAATACTCCAGGTAATAACTCACCTGCTATTTTGTACATGTTAGGAATCATTAATAATAAGCCTTGAGATGCTGTAAATGTTGTAGTTAAAGCACCTGCTGATAATGAACCGTGAACAGCTCCTGCAGCTCCTGCTTCAGATTGCATCTCTGTTACTTGAACAGTTTGTCCAAAAATATTCTTTGTTCCTACAGCACTCATAGCATCTACTTCTTCTGCCATGTTTGAAGATGGTGTAATTGGATAAATAGCAGCTACATCTGTAAATGCATAGGCGATATGAGCAGCAGCTGAGTTACCATCCATGGTTTTCATTTTTCTTGCCATTTTTATTCCTCCTTTTATATATTAAAAATTATTATCTTATAAAAGACAAATTTTAGTGTCTTGTATACAGTACTATTATATATAAAAAAAACAAAAATTTATAGAGCAAATTTTTAGTACCTTTACATTTTTTGTTTAATTTTACTCAAAATATAGTAATATCATAGGTTTGTATTATGATTTATTAACAAAATGTTTTATATAAAACCTACAAAAATATAATACCACACTTTATGTACATTGTATACATGTATATATTTTTAAAACTTAGGGATACAAATAATAAATTGAGTTCCTAAGTATTCGTTATTTTCAACCGATATTGTTCCTCTATATTTATTTACTAGCTGGTTCACATTATATAACCCCATACCGCTTCCTTCTTCACCTTTCGTAGTGAATCCTTGGTTAAATATTTTACTCTTTATTTCTTCAGGTATTTTAGGACCTTTATTAGAAACATTAAAAAAATAGTGATCAACATCGGAATAAATATCAACAAATATTTCTCTAAATTCTTTATCTAGTCCTCTAACTGCATAAATAGCATTATCTAATAAATTACCAAAAACCCTAATAAGGTCAATAGGATTAAAATTATTTAAGCTAATGCCTTGCTCTACATTATAGTGGATATAGATTTCCATATCCTTGCATTTATAGCTTTTATTTAAAAATAAAGTATACAGATATTCATTATTTATTGCTCTAATCTCTTCTAGCTCTTCTTCATCTATTTTTAGTACGTTTGTATAGTTTTGTAAATATTCATTTGCTTTTTCTAAATTACCCAGGCTTAACATTCCCCATATTACCTGCAAATTGTTAGAGAAATCATGTTTTTGGGATCTTAATAAATTATTAGTTTCCTCCATTTGTAGAATTTCAATCTTTCTCAGCTCGTATTCATTTTCTTTTTTAATCAACTTTACTAGTTCATTAAATAAAAAAATTGAACCAATTCCAACGATTCCACTTAGAACAACAAGAGACATTAACACTGCATCGCCAAGTAAGGGGTGTAATCTTTCATCTATAATGTTCAGTTTACTAGAGCTAAAATAAGTCATAGCTGCCATTATAACAAAAACCTGTAATAAAAAAAACATTTTTATATTTTCTGCTTTGTTATTTAAATTTACCTTAAACATTTTGGACTTCAGCATTTATTCACCCCTATCTTAAAATGTTTATTTGCTTCTTAAATTTAAAACTTTGCTATTTTCTAAATAAATACTAATATACAGAATAAATTTATGTTTTGGGGACTTACTATTCTATTTATACTATTTATACAGTATAGCATGATTCGTATTTTTATTTTTAAGATATCCAACAGTAGCTGCTACAATAAGAATAACATTAGATACAATTATTATAATAAACCTCAAAAAAACGTTACTTTCTATTTGATTTACAGTTAAATTAAAGAAATTCATAATAGGTACTAGTATCATTAAATCGTTAATTAATAAAATTATATAAAGAATTAAGCATGTATATATACATGTTTTCCATCTAATATTTTGTAATATTAGTTTAAATAATATTATATTTAAAATAACTAATATTATTGTGTGAGTACCAAAGGGTACAGGAAAAAAATCATATATTTTTCTAAAAAAATTAATTGCCAAACCATAAAGTATTGTAAATACAATTTTTTGTTTTGTTGTTGATTTATATCCTAAAAAATTTAAAGGGGTAACAAACATAAAAAATGCATGTGTAAAATGTGATAAATACTGCATTTTATTTCCTCCTAAATATAGCGATTATATTGTTATATCTATTTTCTTAGTGACTTTGGAACCTCTGGTTGATAATTCATAATTGTACTAGCAGAAGCTACATTTGCTAAAGCAAAAAAACTTAAAAGTGTTACTATGAATCCCATTAATTTTCTCTTCATTTGTATTCCTCCCTGTTTTTACTTAAAAATAACCCATTTGTAAGTAGAAGGCCATAAATTCACACTTTGCCACGCTAAACCTGATGTACTAGCCAAAAGATGCAACTTATATATATTTGTTTCCCCTTTAAAAACAAAATTAATTAATATAAGCCAAAGGATTAGCAAACCAATAGAAATCTTCTTTAATCTACTTCTTTGAATTTTTGTTGTAATAGGTTTACCAGGAGTATCTGCTGGCGCATACAAAATAAAGGTTATTATGGCAACTATAAATGTAATCCAACAAAACCAGTTCATCCATTCTAAAGTTATACGATTATAATAAAAAGTAACTACAATACCAATTAAATTAAAAATTACAGCACCAATAATAACACATCTTTTCTGGCTACTAGCATGTGCCCCACCTGAAAAAATTCTAAATATAGATGCTGTTATGGCTGCAGTTAGTGTTGCTGCTAATGTGCCTAAAAAATAGGATACTACAGCTATAGCTAGATACCCTAAAATACTATATATAAACAGTCTGTATCCAAAGGATATGACTTCGATTTTATCCTCCGACAAATCAAGCTCTTTGCTTAAAATATCTAACAATTTTTTTTCAACTGTAGTAGACATACACCGTTCTGCCTCCTTAATATATACTACAAGTATATATTTTGAACAAATATTGATATATACTTTAATACTTGTTTTAGTTTATTCGACACATTATCACATATCCCTTTATTTTTTCAATAAAATTTTAACTAACTTTATTATGCGCAATAGGACCTAAGCCTCAAATAGCAAAAAATAATAACCCCCATTGGGGGTTATTCCATAAAACCATCAAATTGTGCCTTATATAGTCTTGCATAAATACTATCTTTCTCTAACAATTCCTTATGAGTTCCCTCTTCCTCGATTCCTTCATCTGTTAATACTACAATTCTATCTGCATTTTTTATGGTAGCTAAACGGTGTGCTATAATTAGTGTCGTTCTGTTTTCAGATAGATCAAAAAGTGCTTCCTGAATAACTTTTTCCGTCTCGTTATCTAATGCAGACGTAGCTTCATCTAAAATCAAAATTGGTGGATTCTTTAAGAATATTCTAGCGATGGAAAGTCTCTGTTTTTGTCCACCGGAAAGCTTAACTCCTCTTTCCCCAATATAAGTGTTGTATCCATCTTCTAGACCCATAATAAATTCGTGAGCATTGGCTTTTTTTGCAGCAGCTATTATTTCTTCTTCTTTTGCTCCTATATTTCCATAGGCAATGTTGTCTCTAACAGTGCCTGAAAATAAAAACACATCTTGCTGAACAATACCTATATTTTCTCTTAAGGATCTTTGTGTAACCATTTTAATGTCCGTGCCGTCTACCTTAACACTGCCTTTATCTACTTCATAAAATCTTGGGATCAAACTGCATAATGTTGTTTTCCCACCACCTGATGGACCCACAAAAGCGATTGTTTCCCCTGGCATAATTTTCAGAGTTATATTATTCAGCACATTTTCCTTATTGTTATAGCTAAAGGTAACATTGTCCAATGTGATCTCTCCATCTACCCTACCAACATCGATTGCCTTTGGATCATCTTTAATATCTGGATCTATTTCTAAGGTTTCTACAAATCTAGCAAAGCCTGACATACCCTTTTGATAATTCTCTATCAATACAGTAAGTCGCTTAATTGGCTGTAAAAACATAGATACATATAATAGGAAAGCAACTAGTTCTCCAGATGTTATCTGATCATAATATACAAATATACCACCAAATATCATTACAACTACATTAATTAAATTTGAAAAGAAATTAATTCCAGAGTAGAATACAGCCATGATCTTGTACGCATTTTCCTTAGCTCCTCGAAATTTAAAATTTCCTTCTTCAAACTTCTCTTCCTCATACCACTCATTGGTAAATGATTTAACTACTCTTGCACCTGAAATACTATCCTCAACCTGAGCGTTAATATCAGCAACCTTAAGCCTAGTTTCTTTAAATGCTGACGTCATCTTTTTATTTGTAATAATTGCATATAATAACATAACTGGTATTATTGCAAAAGTAATTAAAGATAAGGGTATATGGATTTTTAATAGTATAACAAATGAGCCTATTAATGTTACTACCCCAATAAATAAATCCTCTGGCCCATGGTGAGCTAGCTCAGAAATCTCATTTAAATCATTTACGATACGGGACATAATATGCCCTGTTTTTGTATTATCAAAATAACTGAAAGATAATTTCTGTATATGATTGAATAAATCCTTCCTCATATCGTATTCTATTCTTACGCCTAAGGTGTGGCCCCAATAGTTAACGATATATTCTAAAATTGCCTTAACAAGGTATAAAGCTAATAGTCCTATACCGATCTTTATAATTAGAGATAGATTTTTTGAAGGCAGAATATCATCTATCATCTTGCTAACGACTGTAGGAAAAATCAAATCTAATCCAGCCATTAAAAAGGCACATGAAAAGTCTAGAAAAAATAGCGGTAGATGATTTTTATAGTATGTTGAAAAACGTTTTATCATAGGCATAATCCCCCTTTTGGTCCTATAATTTTCTTATTTTTTATATGGAGCTATAGATAATATGATACCATAATTAGGATTTCAAGGGAACTATGCCATAATTATAGATTATAAAAGTAACATATTATGCTCTTCACAAACGTTTATCATTTCATTAGGCCAAATACTAGCCTGTACCTCACCTATATGCGCTTTTTGTAGGAAGAACATACATATTCTAGATTGACCGATCCCTCCTCCAACTGTATACGGTAGCTTTTTCTCCAACACTAATCTGTGATAATCTAGGGTTCTTCTATCCTCGCACTTAGATAACTTTAATTGTTTTTCTAAGGTATCTTCATCAACTCTTATTCCCATGGAAGAAAGCTCTAAAGCCATATCTAATGTAGGATACCAAAATAGAATATCCCCATTTAGCTCCCAATCATCATAATCTGGCGCTCTACCATCGTGTCTTTCTCCCGATTTTAGTACCCCCCCGATTTTCATAATAAAGACTGCACCATATTTTTTAGCTATGGCATTTTCTCTCTCTTTTGAGGTAAGATCTGGATATAAATCCTCTAATTCTTGGGATGTAATAAATGTGATTTTATCTGGTAATGTGGCCTTAAGTTCAGGGTATAATTTTTCCACATGTTCTTCCGTGCTTTTAAAAACACCATATATACTTTCAACTATTTCCTTTAGTTTGGACTCTTTTCTATCATTTTTAGCAATAATCTTTTCCCAGTCCCATTGATCAACATAAATAGAATGGATATTATCCAACTCTTCATCTCTTCTAATAGCATCCATATCCGTATATAAACCTTCTCCAACTGCAAACCCATAACGACCTAATGCCATGCGTTTCCATTTTGCCAATGAATGTACTATTTCTACCTTCTGTCCATCCATATCCTTAATATCAAAAGATACAGGTCTTTCCACTCCATTTAAGTTGTCGTTCATTCCTGTTTCTGGACTAAGAAACAAAGGTGCTGATACTCTAGTTACACTTAAAGCCTTTGATAATTCTGTTTCAAAAAAATCCTTTACCCTTTTAATGGCTATTTCTGTTTCTTTAATGTTTAAACTAGATTTATATCCTTCTGGAATTATTAATCTTTCTTTCATAACACTACCTCCCATTTTAGTTTGATAAAAATATACTCCATTCGATGATGTAAATTGAATATTCATTGCGTTTGACCTACCAACAATTTACTACGTAAATTGGGTCAGGTCATAAAAAAAAGCCCTTCATCCTTATAAAAAAATAAGGACGAAAGACTTGACTTCCGTGGTACCACCCTAATTAGCTAAATAGCTCTCTCAAATCAGTACAGAAGATTGCCCAATGCTGCGCATTGTTCTTAAATTCGATACTGTCCGATCTATAACGGTTTGGCTCCGCCTAAGTCTACTCTCACAAGGATTTCGGTTAGGAACTCAGAAATGTTCTTCAGTACAGGCTTCGTATTGGTCTTTCACTATCACCAACTCGCTAAAACTACTTCCTTATACTTACTCTTTTCTTCATCGTCTTTAATTTTGATATCAATTTATTCATTACATTGTATATTATTACATCTCTAATGTCAAGAATATTTTCTGTTTTTGTTGATTACTAATTGAAAGCGTTAAAATTCCATTCTATATTAGAAGTTTGCTTATTTAGCTTGATAAAAAACCGAACTATATCACCTTCACAATCTGCCCAAATGCTTCCTTTGTGGAGATTTATTATATTTTTACATATTGCCAGCCCTAATCCAGATCCTGTAGAATTAGATGTTCTTGACTTCTCTACCTTAAAAAACCGATCAAATATACGGTCTAAATCTTCAGGATCAATCATTTCTCCCTTATTCTCAAAGCACACAGTAACGAAGCTTTCATCAATCGTAGTTTTTATCATTATTTCTTCATTTTCACTACTATACCGAATAGCATTTGCTAAAAGATTTTCAAAAACCCTTACAATACTACTTATATCAGCCAAAACGATAGCTTTCTCTTTTGACAACTCTTTTTTAAATCTCAAATGTTTTTCTTCTAAAATAGGAACTAGTTCTTCTGTTAGTTGCTCAATAACATCATTTAAGTTTACTTTATCTAAAGACAATTCTACTACTCCATTTGTAAGTTTTGTATACTCAAAAAGATCCTGAACTAAATACTTTAATTTTTCTGACTTTCCATAAGCAATCTCTAAATATTGCTTAGCCTCTTCCTCAGTATCGTATTTTCCATCTTTTAAAAGATTTAAATATCCAATAATAGAGGTCAGTGGTGTTCTTAAGTCATGAGATACATTCGTAATAAGCTCATTCTTAAGCATTTCAGCCTTTCTTTCTTCTTCTATTTTAGTTTTTAATGCCTCTGCCATAGAATTTATATTGTTAGCTAAGGAGCCTAGCTCATCCTGACTTTTGTCGGCTATTCTGTAATCTAAATTACCCTCTGAAATTTCTAAAAGTCCACCTGCTAGTTCTTCAATATATTGCATTTTTTTCTGTGTTAAGAAGTAAAAAAGCAGTATAAATGTTGCAAAACCTAAAATTACCGGAATAAATCCAGAACTACCATTATAATAAGTAATCTCTGCTTCAGGTACACCGCTAGCTATTACGTAGGCTCTTACATCATTTAAAGTGATTGGATAAAAGCTAATAAACTCTGCTCTCTCATTAAGGCTATATGAATCTATTCTAGTGTTCATTGCATTACGAATAATGTTATGCAAATCTACCTTGTTTTCCGTAGTATTTTCAGACTTATATAAAACATTCCCATCCATATCTGCAATAAA
>JAEWHG010000103.1 GCA_023387935.1 Bacillota bacterium | reverse complement strand
TTTATTGCTTCCATTTTAAAAATCTATTTTCTAACCATGAAATTAGTTGGTACATGATAGCTGTTGCCACTGATAAAATAATAACTCCTGCCATTACAATATCTAGTCTAAATACTTGACCACCATAAACAATTAAATATCCAAGACCTGATTTTGATACAAGGAATTCACCAACGATTACACCAACCCACGCCATACCTATATTTATTTTAAGGGTATTTATCATAGTGGGTATGCTTGCAGGAAAAACTATTTTCTGTAATATTTGAAGCTTAGTAGCACCGAAGGTAGTTAGCATCTTAATTTTCTCAGGATCAACTTCTTTAAACCCATTGTAAGTTGATAATATTGTTACAACAAGAGAAATAGTTAAGGCAGTTACAATAATACCGCTTATACCTGCCCCAGCCCAAATGATAATAATAGGACCTAGGGCTATTTTAGGTAGAGCATTTAATACTACAAGGTAAGGATCTAAAACCCTAGCAACAAAGTCTGACCACCATAAGGTAATGGCAATTATAGTTCCTAATATTGTTCCAAGTCCAAGTGCAATTATGGTTTCCATAATAGATACAAATGTATGCTTAAAAAGAGAACCGTCCCCCGTTAATTTTCCTATTAAAATTATAATATCTGAGGGCTTACTAGTGAAGAAAGAATCTATCCAATTTAATGTTGCAGCTGCCTCCCACAATACTAAAAATCCAATAAGAACCCCAATTTGCCATAAAAAAATTTTTTTTTCATAGCTTTTAATAAAGCGAAGAAACTCTATATGATTGTTTGAATATTGTTCCTTTGCAATCTTCGTTTTATTTAACATATACATCTAGCTCCTTCCAAATTTTATTGAAATAATGTCTAAATTCAGGAGCCTCACGACATTTAATAGGTGTTTTACCGCCATCGCAGGTAAGTTCAATGCTATGAATACTTTTGATACTAGCAGGTCGATTAGATAAAACTACTACTTTATCAGCCATGGAAATTGCTTCAGATATATCATGTGTCACCATGATAGCCGTTTTTCCCTCGCTATGTAGAATTCTAGTAATATCGTCACTAACAACTAGTCTATTTTGATAATCTAAAGCAGAAAAAGGCTCATCTAGAAGTAATAATTCGGGCTCTATTGCTAGTGTTCGAATCAATGCTACCCTTTGTCTCATTCCTCCAGATAACTGGTTTGGATAGTGATCTTTAAAATCTCCTAATCCATAAGTATTAAGCAGAGACGAAACACGCTTTATTGACTCATCGTTTACCTTATTTTGAATCTCCAGACCGATCATTACATTTTCCATAATTGTTCTCCAAGGAAATAGATGATCACTTTGAAACATATAGCCAATATGTTTGTTTGCCCCATCTATTTTGTTACCATTAATAATTACTTCTCCAGAGCTAGGCTTTATTAATCCTGCAATTATTGATAAAATTGTAGATTTGCCACAACCGCTAGGACCTACAATTACAACAATTTCACCTCTATCAACATGAAATGAAAGATCAAGTAGAGCCTGAGTTTCTCCCTCTAAAGTATGGTAGATTTTAGATACATTTTTTATTTCAACAAATTTCTTATCGTTCATAGATTTTACCTCCTCTAGAAAATGATCCCTATTGTAAATCTATTCTCTATATCATATGAATACTATTTTAATTTGGTACTTTCTATTATCGATTAATTAAGTAAAATAGTAACAGGCTAATTGAGTGAAAAATTGCTAAATCTTATGAAAAAGTATGAACAACATACAGGAACTTTTTATAATATGTCGAATACACTAAGTGGATACAGAACCATATATATATTTCATTAATATAAATATTGCCTATCATTAGGGGGATGTAAGATGTTTTGTACAAGGGATAATTGTCAATTCAATGAAAGGATTGTAGATAGAGAACGATATGAAAAAGAGCTTTTAGAGAGTAAAGAGAGATATAAAAAGTTGGTTCAACTATTTCCACATGCTGTTTTAGTTCATACGGGGGAAAAATTTATTTTTGTAAATAAGGCAGGAGCAAAGCTTTTGGAAGTAGAGAATAGAAAACAACTAATAGGAGCACCTATAACAAAATTTGTTCCTGAAGAATATAGGGCTGATTTATTTAAAGATATAAATTACATAAAGACGAAAAAGAGACAGAATATAGGACCTGATGTAAAAATAGTAACTACTACTGGTAAGATAGTAGATGTTAGTACGAGTTCAAATATTATAGAGTATGATGGGGAAGAAGCTATAATGACCATTTTGACGGATATCACGGAGCAAAAAGAAAAGGAAAGACTTTTAGTAAAGGCGGAAGAGGATAAACGAAAGATCAATGAAATGGTGGAATACGATAAAATAAAGACTGAATTTTTCGCCAATATATCTCACGAACTAAGAACTCCTATTAATGTTATACTAGGATCAATACAGCTAATGAGTAGCTACAGTGAGGATTTATTATTGGACCCTAATAAGTTAAACAAGTTAAACAGAACCATGAAACAGAATTGTTTTAGGCTTTTAAGATTAATAAATAATCTAATAGATATTACAAAAATTGATTCTGGTTACTATAAATTAAATTTGGAAAATACGAATATAGTAAAGGTGGTAGAGGATATAACCCTATCCGTTGCAAACTACGTTGAAAATAAGGGAATAGAACTAATATTTGATACAAATGTAGAAGAAAAAATAATAGCAGTTGATCCAGATAAGATAGAACGAATAATTCTAAATCTTTTGTCGAATGCTATTAAATTTACATCCAGGGGAGATAAAATAAAAGTAACGGTATGGGATAAGGATGAAGATGTTGTTATTGAGATTGAGGATACGGGAATTGGAGTACCGGAGGATCAAAGGGAAATCATATTTGAAAGATTTAGGCAGGTAGATAAACTATTAACTAGAAATCACGAAGGTAGCGGAATTGGGTTATCTTTAGTAAAATCTCTTTTAGAGATGCATGGGGGTAGTATAGAATTACAAAGCACATATGGCGAAGGTAGTAACTTCATAATTAGGATTCCATGTATTAAAATAAGTGAGAGTGATGAGGTGGATCTAGAGTCCATTGCGCAGAGAAATAAACAGGAAGTTAAAAATATTGAGAAAATTAGAATTGAATTCTCGGACATCTATTTATAGTAGCAATAAGCAAAGAAAGATTGGGTATACAGTCCTTTTTTGCTTATTTTTTATTATGTTTAAATTGCTATAGCAAGGGTAAAATTCTTATAATTAGATTGTATACCACATGTAAACACAAAATGTGACAGTATATACGTTATTTAAAATATAAATGGGAATAGGAAGGGGCTGATAACTGATGGAATCTATGAAAAGTGATCGGATCCAATTAAATACATTAAGGGATAAGCTAAATAAAATGTTAGAGAATAATGATGGAAAGATTAATGAAGACATAGTTAAAGTTAGCCAAGCTCTGGATGTTCTTGTACTTGAGGAAATGGAAAAACATAATTATAATAAAAAAAAGTAATGTCTCTATTATGAGATGCATTACTTTTTTTATTTTTTTAAGCATTACCACCATTTATTTCACCAGATTTTTGTATGCCATACTTAGCTAATACAGGTCCAAATACTTCATAAAATAGCACACCACCGAGCACTACCGTTGTCAATGCTACACCAATTTGTGGCAATTCTTGACGAACAGTCATAGATAAACCAATTGCTACACCAGCCTGTGGCAGGAGTGTGAGACCCAAATATTTTACAACATTATCGTCACAGCCCGTAGCTTTTGCAGATAAGCCAGCACCAACTATTTTACCAAGGGATCTAGCTATAATATATCCTATTCCTAATGCACCAACTTGAGTTAATACATTTAAATGCAAGCTTGCTCCTGCCAGTGTAAAGAAAAATAAATATATTGGCGGAGTAAAATCATTAATAACAGAAAATACACGTTTAGAATTATGCATTAAGTTAGTAAGCGTTGCTCCTAGCATCATACATACGAGTAAAGCAGATAGATTTAATACAGCAGCTAATCCACTACATGCTATAATAGCAGCTAAAACTAAAGCCAGAAGTTCTTCTTGATTTTGAGCTTTATTCGCTAGTAATGTAAGAATGAATCCAGCTATAAATCCAACACCAAGTGATCCTACGATTTCTATAATTGGTTGAGATATCATTTGGATAAATGAAACATCAACTGAACCTAAAGATAATTTAGCAACAGCCATTGCAATACCAAAAGCTATAACACATACAGCATCGTCTATAGCTACGACAGGCATTAATGTTCTAGTTAAAGGACCATCAGCTTTATACTGTCTAACTATCATTACTGTAGCAGCAGGGGCTGTTGCAGCTGCGATAGATCCTAAAACAAGGCTGAATGCAAAAGATTCTCCTAATATATAATAACTTGTTAAAAAGACTAACAAAACTGCTGTAAGGGCCTCGGATAATGTAATAATAACAATTCTCTTTCCGACCTTTGCTAAATCTTTTAGATTAAATTCACTACCTATGCTAAATGCAATTGCTGCTAAAGCGACTTCGTTTACAATACCAAATCTTTCTACATCTAAATCTGAGATTAATCCTAAAAGAGAAGGACCTATTAATAATCCACCAACTAAATAACCAGTAACATAAGGAAGGTGTAGAGTTTTTGCTAATCTACCACCTAATATTCCAACTAATAATATAATACTAATTTTTAATAATAAATCCAATAGCGATGCGCCTCCAAAATTTTAGATTGATACTATTTTGTGTTCTTTGGCAAACCATAGATGTTACCAACAGGAACTGTGAACATTAGACCTATTCCAGGTTTGCAAATATCACCTACAACACTATTGATAGCGTCAATGGCCTTATCCAAAAGCTCTTGAGATTCTACAACTGTAAAAACAGTTTTATTATAAGGTCTAGAGCTGTCTAAAAAACTCTTTAACGATCCAAATAAAGGGATTTGTCTATCAGAATTGCTAGCGATGGCACTTGCCATTCCTTGACTATCTAAAATAGTGGCACCTTTAACACCAGCTTCTACAAATGCAGATAGAATATCATCTAAGTATTCTATTTCATTGAGAACCAAAAATAATATATGCATTTTTACACCTTCTTTCAAATTTATATCCATATATTTATTGTATACAAGACACAATATTTTTTCAATAAGTTTAAATAAATTTACACACACTTTGTTGCTGAAATTCTTTCAGCACCATTAATTTCTCCAGCTCTTTGTATTGCTATTTTTGCTAGAATAGGACCTGAGATTTCATATACTAATACACTAAAAAGAATAACGGTTGTTATAGCTTCACTGTATTGAGGTAGTTGTTGCTTAACGATCATCGATAGACCTATAGAAACACCACCCTGCGGCAGTAAAGCAAGACCTAAATATTTCGTAACCATTTTATCAGAATTTACGGCTTTTGCACCTAATCCTGCACCTATCATTTTACCTCCTGCTCTAGCTAAGATATATCCAATACCTAATGCGCCAACTTTAGCTAGAATATTTAAATGCAGACCTGCTCCTGCTAATGTAAAGAATAATAAATAAATTGGAGGCGTAAAATCATTTATAACTGTGAAAACACGATTAGAATTATGCATTAAATTAACAAGAGTTGCCCCAAGCATCATACACGTTAAAAGAGGGGATAATCCTACAGCATTAGCTATGCCTGTTGAAGCCAAAATTGAAGCAAGTACTATGGATAATAGTTCATCTTGACTAGATGCTTTATTAGCTAAATATGTCAATAAAATTCCTAGTATTAGTCCTAATATTAGAGAACCAACTATTTCAATAAGTGGGTCTCCGATCATATGAATAAGTGATGCATTTGTTCCTTCAATATGTAATTTAGCAATGGACATTGCAATACCAAAACCCATAATTCCTACAGCGTCATCTATGGCTACAACTGGTAGAATAGTTTTAGTTAGGGGACCGCTTGCTTTGTATTGTTTAATAACCATAATCGTTGCAGCCGGAGCTGTAGCAGCTGACATTGAAGCTATTACAATACTAAATACAAAGGGTTGATCAAATATATAATATGTTACTAAAAATACTAAAAGCATTGCACCCAAAGCTTCTGCCAATGTGATAATAACTATATTCTTTCCTACTTTTAACATATCCTTTAATTGAAATTCACTACCTATACTAAAAGCAATAGCAGCTAGGGCTACTTCATTGATAATTGAAAAGGATTGTATATCTTTATCAAGAATTAGTTTAAAAAAAGATGGACCAATAAACAATCCAGCTACTAAATAGCCAGTTACATTTGGAAGGTTTAGACGTTTAGCTAATCTTCCTCCGAGAACACCAACTAACAATACGATACTGAGCTTTAAAAGCAAATCCATGAATATTTCCTCCTACGAAATAAATTAATATTTAAATAACAATTATAAAGTTAAAAAAGTGCTAACTTATAGCACAACTTAACTTAGTAGGTAATCCATGCATTTTAACCACCAGCTTTCTAAAAATTGCATCCTATATAACATTGTATACAACAACATAAGTTTTTTCAAGTAGGGGAATTTACAATAAAGTATATGTTTATCGAATTAGAAAAAAATAGAAGTTAAAATAGAAACTATGCTTTACTTTTAGAAAAATATCAAAGCCTATACCTTAAATTATTATACAATCTAAGGTGTAGGCTTTGATTTATAGAATTTAGCCACATATGTATTTTAACATATAAAAAAAGCTTTAATGATTCTATTCAGCTGGAGGAACGAATGTTCTTTGTGCTAATTCATTATCTAGCATATAAATACCACTTGAATTATCTCCAATTCTTTTTAGTTTAGCAATAAGACCAGAGAACATAGATTCTTCTTCTATTTGCTCATCGATAAACCAATTTAGGAAATTAATCGCAGAGTAATTTTTATCTTCTAATGCAATACTCATAAGATTATTTATTTGGCCAGTAACTTTTTGTTCATGCTTTAATGCTGCTGTAAAGGCATCTTCAAGAGACTCAAATGAATTGTTTGGATCGTCATATCCAGACATTATTATTCTTTCTCCGATTTCATTAATAAAGTTAAAGAACTTCATTGCATGGAATCTTTCTTCCTCTGCTTGAACGATGAAGAAGTTAGCGAAACCATCTAGGTCCTCAGACTTACAATATGCAGCCATTGCTAAGTAAATGTTAGCCGCTTCAAACTCATACTTTAATTGATCATTAAAACCTTTTAATAATTTTTCAGAAATCATATTATAGCCCTCCTTAATAAATTAGTCTTATAAAACAATCTGTTATTATTATATCATAGGTTTTGAAAATAACCTATAATAACATAAAATTTAGAATATTATATATAATATTTACACTAAAATTAACGAAATAAACACATAATAAGATTTAAAATATTAAATTTTATGATATGTTTATTTTGTATTTTAATATAAAAAAGATATAATGTGTATATAGAACTATTATAGAAAGAGAGGTTGAATTGTATGAATAAAGGGATAAGAGATTTAGATAGTATGCCAATAGATATTAAAATTAAATATAGTAAAATATTAAGTCTTATGGCTTTTATTGATAATGATTATAGCCAGCTAAAAATTGGAGCATTTTATAGAATCATAAATAAAATTCAATTACCATCCAGTCATAGAATACAATTACTAAATAATATAATTAGAAAAGAAATTTGTTTTGAAGAAGTATTTAAGGAAATGGATATAGACGAGATCTTAAATTTCCAAGAGAGAAATATTTTTCGTTTTTCTTTAATGAAAGATTTAATAATTATTATAAATGCAGATTATATTGTAACGGAAAATGAAAAAAGACTTTTAAAAGATATTCAGAATTATTTTGATATTTCAGAAGAACAATTATCCTTTTTTGAAGATGAATATGAGATGGATCGCTGCTTTTTCGATGGCAATATAAGTAAAAATAGATTTGAAGAAATATCGAAAAATGCTGTATCAACAGCTGCTGGGCTAGGAATCCCTCTTGCCCTTATATGCTATAGCGGAACCTTTAAAGGTTTAGGATATTTCGGCACAGTATCAGGTCTCAGAGCTGTAGGTAGAAAGAAAAAAACTGGTAAGTACGCTTTGGCTGTTGGTATAGGAGCATCCATTGCATTAGGAATCGCAACCTACAAGGCTTTAGAATATATGATACATATTAAAAAAGATGAGAATGATAAACTGCTTGATTTAACAAAGGAAAGTATGGAATCTCTGCACCGAGGAACAATAGATATTTTGCAAGAGGATATGAACTATTTCAGCAATCGCAGTGTAGATCATAACCATGATAATGAACAAGAAGTAAAAAATTCACTTGAAATCGTTGGACTTCTAAAAAGAGTAGTGGCTACTTTAGAAAATACAGGACCTGTACTAATATAGGTTTGTATTATAACGGATTTTGGAATAGGAGGGGCTGTATGTTAGATAAGAGGCTTATTGAAGACATAATCATGGCAGCATTATCAACAGGAGGGGATTTTGCTGAAGTATTTGTTGAGGACAAATATAATAGCGGGATTACAATGATCGGTGGAAAGGTTGATAACAGCATTTCTGGAAGAGATTTTGGCGTTGGAATCAGAATCTTTAAGGGACTAAACAGTGTATATGCGTACACAAATCAGCACACTAGAGAAGCACTAATAGATATGGCTATTAAGGCAAGTGGCGCAATACAAGGAGCAATGCAGGACATCGTATTAAACTTTTCAAAATACGATTATAAAAATATTAATCCAATAAAATATTTACCAAATGAAATAAGCAAAAATAAAAAAGTTGATGTTATGCGTCAGGCTCATGAGGCTGCACAGGGCTATAGTGAGGCTATATCCCAGGTTACTATAAGGTATATGGATGAGGATCAAAAAATATTGGTTGCGAACTCTCAGGGTAGATTTGCAGAAGATCAAAGAGTAAGAACAAGAATAGCAATTCAATCCATAGCATCTAAAGATAATGAAATGCAAACAGGATCGTATTCTCCAGGAGCACATATGGGATTCGAATTCTATGAAAAAATAGATGTTAAGGAGTATGCGAAAGAAGCATCTAGAATCGCCATGACCATGTTAGATGCTGATTCTTGTCCAAGTGGAAAATTTCCAGTAATAATTGATAATCAGTTTGGTGGCGTTATTTTTCATGAAGCTTGTGGTCATGGTTTAGAGGCAACCTCTGTAGCAAAAAATAATTCTGTATTTGCCAATAAAATTGGAGAAAAAGTGGCGTCTAGTGTAGTTACTGCAATAGATGATGGTACAATTCCAAATGCTTGGGGTTCTTCTAATATCGATGATGAGGGAGAACCTACTCAAAAGAATATATTAATAGAAAATGGTATTTTAAAAGGATATATGATAGATAAGCTAAATGCTAGAAGAATGGAAATGGATGTAACAGGATCATCCCGTAGACAATCCTATAAATTTGCACCAACATCTAGAATGACGAACACATATATAGCAGCTGGTAAGTCCACTAAAGAAGAAATTATTTCTAATACTGAGTTTGGTATTTATGCGAAATACATGGGTGGTGGATCTGTTAATCCTGCTACTGGAGATTTTAACTTTGCTGTTATGGAAGGCTATTTAGTTAAAAATGGAAAGATAGATAAACCATTAAGGGGAGCAACCTTAATAGGAAATGGCCCAAATATACTTCATAAAATCGATATGGTAGGTAGTAATCTTGATTATGGTCAAGGAATGTGTGGTTCCGTTAGTGGCTCAATACCTACAGACGTTGGTCAGCCTACAATTAGAGTAAGTGAAATCACTGTAGGTGGCAGATAGGAGGATAATAATATGGATATAGTTAAGCTAAAAGAATTAATTTTCCAACATGGAAAAAATCAAGGGTTTACGGACATGGAAGTATATTATCAAAGTAATAGCCAGTTTAGCTGCGGTGTTTTTAAAGGTGAAATAGATGATTACTCTACTTCTCAGGAAGGTGGTATATCCTTTAGAGGTGTTTATAAGGGACAGATGGGGTATAGTTATACTGAAAAAATTGACGAAAGCGCAGCAGAAATTTTAATAGAAATAGCTAAGGAAAATGCTGAAATTGTGGAAAATGAGGATGAAGAGGTTATATTCAAAGGATCAAAACTTTATAATGAATTTAATTTATACTCAGATGATTTAGCAAAGGTTCCTCCTGTGGCAAAAATTAATTTTATTAAAGATGTAGAAAATGAAACATATAATTTAGACAAAAGGGTAATCAGTGTAAATCACTGTATGTATCAGGATTATGAAAATGAAAAAATGCTTTATAATACGAAAGGTTTAAATAAAAGTGAGAAATCAAATATTGCGGTTACATATGTTTCTGCCATTGTCCAAGAAGATGGAGAGATTCAGAATGCATTTGCTTTTGATATAGGGCAAAACTTTAATGATTTTGATTCTAAATTATTAGCAAAAGAGGCAGTAGACAGAGCGATATCTTATTTGGGTGCTAAGCCAGTTGAAAGTAAAAAGTATACAATACTATTAGAGAATATTGCAGCAGCAAATCTATTAGAAACCTTTGCAGGGGTTTTTTCTGCAGAAAATGTTCAA
Source organism: Bacillota bacterium (assembly GCA_023387935.1). Lineage (GTDB taxonomy): Bacteria > Bacillota > Clostridia > Peptostreptococcales > Natronincolaceae > Alkaliphilus_B. The sequence goes on along the minus strand of JAEWHG010000103.1, from coordinate 203 downwards.
AAAGGCAGATCTTTATTAAAAAATAAATTAGGAGAAGCAATAGGAAGTCAGCAGCTTAATATTATTGACGATCCATTCATGATAAAAGGAGCAGCTAGCCGTTCCTTCGATAGTGAAGGAGTAGCAAGTCAAAAGACTTCAGTAGTTGAAAATGGAATATTAAAAAGTCTATTGCATAATCTAAAGACTGCTGAAAAAGAAGG
>JAEWHG010000074.1 GCA_023387935.1 Bacillota bacterium | reverse complement strand
AAATCTTTCAAGAAAAGTTTGTTCCTTAAAAAACATGAGACTTATTTACTAATTATACTGAATATTCATAATGTTATTTTTAAAAATATAAAGAAGGAATTAGTAAGTTATATGTCGAATAAAGTGCTTAATATAATAATGGAGAAAAATTTTTTTAAACCATTAATGAATTATATGATGCTAGAAGGATATTATCAAAATAAGCAGAAGTATATATTATGAATATCTATAGGTGATTATAATGGAGAATTTTTTTCCTGAAGAGTTAATTAATGAAGTAAAAGACAGCAACGATATTATAGACATAATATCTGATTATGTACAAGTTAAATCAGTAGGATCTTCACATAAAGCACTATGTCCTTTTCATAGTGAAAATACACCTTCGTTTATTATAAATCGTGAAAAGCAAATTTATAAATGCTTTGGCTGTGGCGCAGGTGGAGACGTAGTCAGCTTTATTATGAAAATCGAAAACTTGGATTTTACAGAATCTGTAAGATTGTTAGCGAAACGAGCTAATATTGAAATTAAAAATACAGATTCATCGGAGGAATTTAAAAAGCAGATTAAAGAAAAGAACCTCTATTATGAAATTAATCGAAAAGTAGGATTATATTTTTATCATAATTTGATTAAAAAACCAAATCCTGCTTTTGAGTATTTAATAAGTAGAGGATTAAATCCCAAAACCTTAGCAAGCTTTGGATTAGGATATGCTATCAATAGTTGGGATGATCTTATCTTATATTTACAAAGGGAGGGTTATAGCCTAAAGGATATACAGAATTGTGGCTTGATACGCCCAAATAAACAAAATGGATATTACGACTATTTTAGAAACCGAATAATGTTCCCAATATTTAACATACGTGGGGAAGTTGTCGGTTTCGGCGGACGAGTACTTGATGATTCCCTTCCTAAATATTTAAACTCGCCAGAAACAAAAATATTCAATAAAAGCAATACACTCTATGGTCTTAACTTTGCGCGCAAAAATATTAATAATAGACAAATAATATTAGTAGAAGGATATATGGATGTAATAGCTCTGCATCAGGCAGGCTTTAAAAATACAGTAGCCTCTTTAGGCACGTCCTTAACGAAATATCATGGTCAATTATTAAAAAAATATTGCGATGAGATAATAATATGTTTTGATGGAGATAATGCAGGAATAAAAGCAACCATGAGAAGTATAGACATATTAAATGAAGAAAAATGTCAATTTAGAATTATGATCTTACCTGATGGAAACGATCCGGATGATTTTATAAGGCTTCATGGCAAAGATGCATTTAGGGAACAAATTAACAAGGCGATTAGTCTAACAGATTATAAAATACTTTTAGCAAAAAGCAAATATAGAGGAAATACTACAGATGATAAGGTAAAATTAGCAAAACGAATTGCAAGTATCATAAGAGAGATTAAAAGTCCAATAGAAAAAGAGGCTTATATTGAAAAAACAGCAAATGAAACAGGAATTTCAAAGGAAGCCATAAAACAAGAAGTATTTGGTCAATCTAATAACATATCTGTTAATAGAAATATCACTAAGTATAGTTCAAACTACAAAAGAGATAATAAGTATATAGAATTAGTTCCATTAGTAGAAAAGAAGGGACATATTATTGCTGAAAAGCAGCTTATAAAATTTATGCTTACTGATAATTCGTCAATAAAATATATATTAAATAATATTCATATAGAAGATTTTTCTGTCTGGAGTCATCGAGAAATAGTAGCATATTTGGCAGAAAATATGGAAATCATCAATAAAGAGCCAATAGAAGAAATACTACCTAATTTAAAAGATGAAATAATAGAAATTTTATCAACCGATATTCGATATATTGATTTAAATAATACTTTAACTAAGTATGTTGTTAATTTAAAAAAATACAAATTACTTTACGATATAAAAAGATTAGAGGAAGAACAGAATAGCATCATTAAAGATCCAAATTTAACTAAGGAAGAGGTTGAGAGTAAGTTGCTAACTATAGGCATGGAAATAATGAAAAAGAACGTAGAAATACAAAAGCTAAAGGCTTAAGGAAGGGAGGGTGTAACATTGGATAATACAAAGAAAACACAAAAAGAAGCGATTCAAAAACTGATAGAAAAAGGTAAAAAATCCAGCATGATTACTTATTCAGAAATCATGGATGCATTAGGCGATATCGATTTGGACAAGGATCAAATAGATGAAATATATGATAACTTTTCTACCATGGGTATAGATATTGTTGGTGATAAAGATGATGTGGATGAAGATTTAGATATTGATGAATCTATATTAGAACCGGAAATTGGTGTAGAAGAAGTAATTGAAGACGATTCGGCTTTATTAAAGGGCGTTAATATAGATGATCCAGTTAGAATGTATTTAAAGGAAATTGGTAAAGTACCTTTATTATCTGCTGATGAGGAAATTAGCTTAGCAAAACGAATGGATGCGGGGGACGAAGAGGCTAAGAAAAAATTAGTTGAAGCAAATCTAAGACTGGTTGTAAGTATTGCTAAAAGATATGTAGGTAGAGGGATGTTATTTTTGGACTTAATCCAAGAAGGTAATTTAGGACTTATTAAGGCTGTAGAAAAGTTTGATTACAAAAAAGGATTTAAGTTTAGTACTTATGCTACTTGGTGGATACGACAGGCAATTACAAGAGCAATAGCGGACCAAGCTCGTACGATTAGAATACCTGTTCATATGGTTGAAACAATTAATAAACTAATTCGCGTATCGAGACAATTACTACAAGAACTAGGAAGAGATCCTAAGCCGGAAGAAATTGCAGCAGAAATGGATCTTTCCGAAGAAAAGGTTAGAGAAATACTAAAAATTGCCCAAGAGCCAGTATCTTTAGAAACACCTATTGGTGAAGAAGAGGACAGCCATTTAGGTGATTTTATTCCAGACGATGATGCACCAGCTCCAGCAGAAGCGGCAGCTTTTTCATTGTTAAAGGAGCAACTTGTTGAGGTGTTGGATACTTTAACTCCTAGAGAGCAAAAAGTATTGAGATTACGTTTTGGATTAGATGATGGCAGAGCGAGAACTTTAGAAGAAGTAGGCAAAAAGTTTGATGTAACAAGAGAAAGAATAAGACAAATAGAAGCAAAAGCATTAAGAAAGCTAAGACATCCTAGTAGAAGTAAAAAATTAAAGGACTATCTAGAGTAAAATACATTTATTCTATCAAAAAATAGATTCGCATTATGCGAATCTATTTTTGATAATACATAGGAAAATATAAAATCTTCAACTTTACATCAACCTTTAATTAGAAGGTAGGTATACTTAATGCCAATAGTTCCATCTAAGACCGTATTCGATTTTTTTTGTAAGTTCTTCATCGGATTCTTGATTGTCTAGTTGGTCTTGTAGAACATGCATTACTTGATCGGCTTCTTCTTCCCATTCCTGAGTTGTTCCGCCCCAACTAAAATTTATCATTTCTTCTGGGCGAATAGTTTTTTTAGGTCTTTTTTCAGTATTTGGACTATCTTTATTCATAATAAAACCTCCTTTATATATAGTTTGATTAGGATTGCCAAAAATATAATGGTACCTTTTGTAAAATATAGCTAAGGAGTAGATTATAGAGAGGTGATTTTAATTGGGCATAAAACTGACATCTAGATTACAAAAAATAGCTGAGCAGGTGACTGTAGGAAGCACTGTGGCAGATATAGGAACTGATCATGGATATATCCCTATATATTTATTAAAAAATGATATAAGTCCTTATGTAATAGCTGGGGATATTAACGAGAAACCTTTGAAAAGTGCTGAAAATAATATCGAAAAATATGGACTTTCGCATAGGGCAGAAACTAGACTAGGCAGTGGCCTTTCAGTTTTAAAGCCAGGTGAAGTAGATACTATTATTGTTGCAGGCATGGGAGGAATATTAATAAGTGATTTATTAGAAGCATCTAAGGAAGTTGTAGACAAGGTTAGCGCTTTAATCTTACAGCCAATGCAAGCACAGCCAGAGCTAAGAAAGTACTTAATAAATAATGGCTTTTATATAGATAAGGATATATTAGTAAAGGAAGATCATCATATTTATGAAATACTTGTAGTGAAGCATGGAGTGCAAGAAGTAGAACATCCTATTAATTATGAAATTGGTTTTCATATAAACAGCAATCCGAGGCCATTGGCTAGTGAGTTTATTAATGAAAAAATAAGAGCAACAAAGCAGGTTATAGAGAACATATCTAAAAATGCATCTCAGCCTTCAGTAGAAAAAATAAATGAATTTACAATGAAGCTTAAAAAACTAGAGGAGGTGGCTTCTTGTCTGTAAAGATAAGTGAACTAACTAATATTGTAGAAAGCTTAGCACCTGTAGGATATGCATACAAATGGGACAATGTAGGGCTCCAATTAGGAAGTAAAAATGACAATATTAAAAGAGCATTAACAACTTTAGAGGTAACAGAAGCTGTTTTAGATGAGGCAATTGAAAACAATGTGGATATGATTATTTCTCACCATCCAATGATTTTTTCTCCATTAAAAAAGATTATAAAAGAAGATTTGAAGGGAAAGTTGATCTACAAAGCGATTCAAAATAATATTGCTATTTATTCTACACATACGAATATAGATATAGCCCCTGGAGGATTAAATGACTATATTGCGAATTTGTTAGAAATAAGAGATGTAGAGATCTTAGAGGAAACAGATAAGAGTATTAATCCGATAGACAATGAAATATCTATAAATGGCATTGGTAGAGTTGGTAAATTAGAAAAGTCTAGAACTTTGGAAGAGTTAATAGTGGTAATAAAAAAACAAATCAATATTGAACACGTTACAGTTGCGGGAGATTTAAAAGCTAATATTGAAAAAATAGCGATTATAAATGGTAGTGGTGCAGACCTTATAGAGCTAGCAATACACAAAGGCTGTCAATGCGTTATTACAGGAGATGTAAAATACCATGATGCTCAAGATGCTATTTCTAGGGGAATAAATGTAGTTGATATTGGTCATTACCATGGAGAAAAGTTTTTTCCTGAGTTTTTAGCTAATTATTTAAGCAAAGAAACTATAGAAAAAGGATTAGATGTGGAAATTATACCGTCTACTGTAGATATTAATCCTTTTCAAATAGTTTAATTAGCTTTTTTAAGTAGTAGTATTTGCTAAATTAAAAATAAATAATTAATTAATATAAAGAAAAGGTGATTATATGAGTTTTGAAGAGGCGGTAATATATTCTGATGGTGGTTCTAGGGGTAACCCAGGAATTGCAGGTATAGGTGTAACTATACAAGATAAAGAGGGCAATGTAATAAAAGAGATTAGTCAGTATATTGGCGAGCAGACTAATAATGTTGCAGAATATAAGGCTCTTAGCAGAGGCTTAGAAGTAGCCTTCGATTTAGGTATAAAGAAAGTAACATGCTACTTAGATAGCGAGCTAGTTGTAAAGCAGATAAAAGGGGAATATAAGGTTAAAAATGAGGGAATGGTAACTATGTACAATATGGTTATGCCTTTAATTAAGAAGTTTAACAGTTTTGAAATTATTCATATACGTAGAGAATTAAATAAAAGAGCGGATCAGTTAGCTAATGAGGCTATGGATAAAAGATAGATATAAATATTTCATATAGAAATTGAATATCTATAAAAAAAATAATTAAATTCTATATACCAGATTTTACATTTTGACATTTTGTTTTAAAGATGATATTATTAATATCTAGCTTAACAAAAGAATATTGTGAGTAAGTCAGATGATCGCGGACGTAGCTTTGCTACGGACGAGGAAAGTCCGAGCTCCATAGGGTAAGGCGCTGGGTAACACCCAGTGGGGGCGACCCCAAGGAAAGTGCAACAGAGAGATACCGCCAGATCCCTTGTACGGTAGAAATACGGTTACTTGTGGTGAGAATAGCTTTTGAGCTATCTGGTAAGGCTGGAAAGGTGAGGTAAGGGCTCACCAGGGGCTAGGCGACTAGTCTGCTATGTAAACCCCGCCTGGAGCAAGACCAAGTAGGGACGAGAAAAAACGGCTACCCGTCGTTTCCCGTGGTAGGTTGCTTGAGCCGTCTGGTAACAGCCGGCCTAGATAGATGATCGTCAAATACAGAACTCGGCTTATAGATTTGCTCACTTTAATATAATAATTACACTACTCTTTTGAGTGGTGTTTTTTGTTTTTTGAGTACTCGAAATTCTCAGCGAAGCTTAGAATTGAGTGCGACATAATTTATGTTGTAATTTTTAGGATAAAATAATACAATAAGAATATAAAGTAATACTTAAATTTAATTAGCGATTTGGCTAATAAAGCATAAAATTGATTTTAATAAGGAACTTTAAGTAAAGGTTCTTTAAAAATAAAAGTTTAGATTTTAAATTAGCATGTAAATGCGAGGCGGCATGAAGACTTAAAACTCATGTCCAGTGGTCGGAATGGAGACCTAAAACCCATATCCATTGCAGAGTAAACTGTGAAAAATCGATAAGAGGATGACTATGTCATCCTCTTATTTTTAGGTGCGCCCAGCATGGGCGCGAACTTGCCGGTGCAAGTCCGGTACGGGGGCTGGTAGTGCCAACCGTTAGCCAAGAGCAAGGGTGTCCATCGCGAGGTGGAATCTGAAGGAAGCTGGAGGCAAAGCACCGAACTGAGGTACACGAATCACATTTGAGGCTCATTCAAGTGGATGAGATTGCCTAACAAATCAAAGTCCAATAACTACCCGAAACTTGAAGAGTATATGTGGCGGTTACATGGTGCGAAAGTGCGCGCTCTTACCTGGGGAGGTCTCATGGACATGTGAAGATGAAATTCGAAACATGGTTGAAAAAAGATTTATCATGAGAAGTCAGCAGACGCCATAGTAGCTAAAGGGTCATGAACCTTTAGTGAAGGGCTGAACATTAGGAGGTTTTCAACTTTGAAAGACTTAGAACAATCGCAGAGAAAGCAGACAACTAAATATTTAGGTCGCCTTGTGGAAGTAGAAGTGGAACTTTTAGGTAATCAAGGGGCGCTTAGTGATGTTCTTGGAAATTTAAAGAGAGAAAGAGAAAACGGTGAATTAACTGAGACTAGTGACCTACTCGATAAAATCCTAGCTAGAGACAATATGTTAAGTGCTATGAAACGAGTAA
>JAEWHG010000055.1 GCA_023387935.1 Bacillota bacterium | reverse complement strand
CATCTACTGTACAGTGACGAATATCTCCACATATTCCATGCCTATTTGAGCATCCTCTGGTTGCAAATTCAATGTTTTTACGAACAAACCCTTTAATAAATAAAATGTCGGTACCTTGTATCAGCATGCATTGAACTATTTTTACCTTTTTCTTGATCCTTTTAATTTCGATAGCTGGTTCAGGTAGATTAACTTTTGCATTAACGTTGAATCGAACTGTTAACTCCGCCAAAACTACTGGTATTTTAGCTACAACACCTTGTCTAATTGGGTTTAATCTTACTGGGTTATTGTCACATTCTCCCAAAGTGTCCGCTTTAACTTCAACACAAGGTCGCTTGCTTCCATGTTTTTTGTCTCCCCTAGCATTTTCAGATCTATTGTTATAACCCTCCGAATCACTTCTATTTATGAAACCATTTCTATTATACAATTTTATTCCTCCTATCAGTATTTTGTGGTGCCTAAAACCCTGCTGTCCTTTTTTCCTAGTACATAGTATTCTAGTATTACATTTTGGTGAATTATTATTTAAACTGATAGGTTAGAATGAACTAAAAAATGCTCTTCTCTGGTTTGCATCATTAGTAATTAATCCCAGAGAAGAGCATTCATTTTCACTTAAACACAACTTATTTTACACTACCCACTACTTCTTATTTTAAATAGATCATATTGCTATTTTCCTCTAAAATCTCTATTATTCTTATTGGGACTATTTTTTACAGTATAGTCCTCTAACTCCTTTATTGCCTGTACAAGCTTGATCTGATTATCAAAAAGCTTGTTTTGAAGATCATTAATTAGAGTTTGGGCTTTTTCTAAATCATTTTCCTTATCTTGCAATTGATTTCTTAATATATGAACTTGCTCATCATCTTCTTGACTTAACTCTATTTCTTCAAGCTTCTTCTCAAGACTTAAATATTTTTCATCCTTTTCATTAAGCTTGTTATGCATGGATTCAATATATACTTCTAATTCATTAATTTTTTCTTGAGGTTTCATTAGCTCTTTTTTCATTTCTTCAAGAGCACTTTTTAATTTTAGATATTGATCCGATATATTAATGCAGGTTAATACAGCAATCATTGAGGTGCTTAGTCTGTTATTAGCCTTAGCTACTGATTCCATATTATCATCTACAAAACTGCCTACCTTTAATAAATATTCTTTAGGCTCCGCACCTACAATTGGATATTCTTGTCCATTTATTTTAACTAAAACTTTATTTTTTTGATTCATGCCCTAATCAGCTCCTTCTTTGTAGAAGTTGTTATGTTGTTGTATATTTTCTGTATATCTTTGAAATATCCTGCTAGAAATAATAATTTTTTATAATTATTTTATCAAAAGTATTTAAATGCAATGAGTGATATATGGAAAATCGTTTTTAATAGTTTACCAAACTACGAAAAAGGAGCTATTAAGCCCCTTATTCTCTTAATGCTCCATCTAGCTTTTCATTAATTTCCGATAGAATTCTATTATGAGCAATATTTACTTCTTCATCCGTTAAAGTACGTTCTCTATTTCTGTAGGTAATTGTATATGCAACGCTCTTAAATCCTTCTTTTATTTGATTTCCTTGGTAAACATCAAATAGTTTAAAGCTTTCTAACAACTTACCACCCTGAGCCTTAATAATATCTTCTATTTCTTTTACTAGAACGCTATCTTTTACAACAACAGCAAAGTCTCTAGTTATAGCAGGATACTTTGGAAGTGGCTCATAAATTCTTTCCATATTGATAAGCTCTTCTAGAATGCTAAAATCTAATTCTCCACAATAGCATCTTTGGTTTAAATCATAGTTTTCTATTACTACAGGATGAAGTTCACCAATAGTACCTAAAACTCTGTCTCCTACTGTAATATTTGCACATCTACCCGGATGGTAAGTCGGATGATTTTTTTCTACTACAAACTCATATTCTTTAATTCCTAGACCATCTAATACAGCCTCAACTACACCCTTTAATGTAAAGAAATCTTCCTTTCCATATAGAGCGATTACTAAGTTTGGAATTTCAAATGGCAGTTCTTTGCTTTCTTCAACTTTTTGAATAAATATCTGACCAATTTCAAAAGCTCTAAAATCTTCAACCTTACGATTTGAATTTCTAGCTGCTACTTCTAATATATTTGGAAGTAAACTTGTTCGCATAACACTAGTTTCATCCCCTAAAGGATTCAGTAATTTTATAACATTTCTTTTAATACTATCTTCACTTATATTGATCATATCCAATGTTTTTGGACTAACAAATGAGTATGTTAGGGTTTCATTAAAGCCCATTGAATTTAAAATATTTCTTACAGCATCCTGTTTGATTTGTCTTTCCGGCTTACCACCTACAGCTATGTTTCCCTTCACCATTGTAGGCGGTATTTTATCGTATCCGTATATTCTTGCTACTTCTTCAGCAAAATCGGCCTCCATTACAAGATCCATTCTATATGTTGGAGCTGTAACCTCAATCATATCATTTAAATCCTTTGCTCCAATTTCTAGTCTTTTAAAAATATTTATCATTTCTTCGTTACTTAATGCAATACCCAAAAGACTATTAATTTTTTCCGGTCTTATGGTTGTACTATATGGATTTACTTTGTTCGGATAAACATCAACTGCTCCTTCTAGTACCTCTCCTGCTCCTAGTTCTACGATTAGCTGACACGCTCTATCAGCAGCTATTCTAGCAATATTAGGATCTACACCTTTTTCATACCTTGCTGATGCTTCAGTTCTTAAAGCTAACTTTTTAGATGTTTGTCTCGTAGTATTCGTATTAAAATGCGCAGATTCTAATAAAATAGTTTTTGCATTTTCTGTTACTTCGGATTCTTGCCCTCCCATAACACCTGCAATAGCTAAGGATTTAGTTGTATCTGCAATCATTGTCATAGAAGATTGTAGCTTTCTTTCTACTCCATCAAGAGTTGTAAACACTTCATCCTCTTTAGCTTTTTTAACTACAATTTTATTCCCTTCGATAATAGATAAATCAAAGGCATGTAGTGGCTGACCATACTCTAACATTACATAATTTGTAATATCAACTATATTATTAATTGGGCGAACACCGGAGCTAATTAATCTTTGTTGCATCCACTGAGGAGATGAAGCTATTTTTACATTTTTTATAACCCTAGCAACGTATCTTGTGCATCCCTCAACATCTTCTATTTCTACAGAAATATGATTTTCTGCTTTCTCTTCTATCTCCTTAACTTCTATCACTGGATAGTTTACATTTTCCCCTAGCGTAGCTGCAGTTTCTCTAGCCATGCCAATAACACTTAAGCAGTCCGGTCTATTTGAAGTAATCTCAAACTCAATAACTTCATCTTTTAGTCTAAGTACTTCTGTAACATCTGCACCTAAAGGATAATCTTTGTCTAATATCCAAATTCCATCCTTAAATTTTTCAGGAATTACAGCCTTAGGAATACCAAGTTCATCTGCGGAGCAAAGCATACCCTCAGAAACCTCACCCCTAAGCTTTCCTTTTTTTATTTTCACTCCGCCAGGTAGAACTGCACCATGTACTGCAACTGGAATATAATCGCCTTCTGAAATATTAGTTGCTCCAGTTACAATTTGAAGTTTTTCATTTCCTACGTTTATTTGGCATATAACTAATTTATCAGCATCTGGATGCTGTTTAATACTTTCTATATGTCCAACAACAACGTTTTTAATATCGTTACCTAATACATCTACATTTTCTACCATAGATCCAGACATTGTCATCTTATCTGCAAATTCATTCGTATCTATATTGATATTTACATAATCTTTAAGCCAATTCAATGATACTTTCATAATATATTCCTCCTACCATTTATTAAAATTGATCTATAAAACGCATATCATTTTCAAATAATAGACGAATATCATCAATTCCATATTTTTGCATTGTTAGACGATCTATCCCCATACCAAATGCAAATCCACTATATATTTCAGGGTCTATACCGCAATTTTTAAGCACATTTGGATGAACCATACCTGCACCTAAAACCTCTATCCAACCATTTCCCTTACATACATTACAACCCTCTCCACCACACTTGAAGCATGTAGCATCTACCTCTGCACTAGGCTCTGTAAAAGGGAAATTATGTGGTCTGAATTTTATCTTAGTATTAGGTCCAAAGAAGTTTTTTGCGAATACCTCTAATGTTCCTTTTAAATCTCCCATTGTAATACCCTTATCCACTACAAGACCCTCTATTTGGTGGAACATTGGAGAATGGGTAGCATCAGGTGTATCATTTCTAAAACAACGACCCAAAGAAACAATTCTAATTGGTGGCTCTGATTTTTCCATTGTTCTAACCTGTACAGGAGATGTTTGTGTTCTTAAAATTGTATCTTCATTAATATAGAATGTATCACTCATATCTCTAGATGGGTGATTTTTAGCCGCATTTAAGCCATCAAAATTGTAATATACCGTTTCTACCTCGGGACCTTCCACAACTTGAAACCCCATGCTTATAAATATGTTTTTTAAATCATCCATAGCCTGTGTTAAAGGGTGTCTTTTCCCTATTTTAACTTCCTTACCAGGCATTGTAACATCTATGGTTTCTGAGTTTAATTTTTTTTCTAATTCCTTAGATTTAATATGTTTTTTCGCTTCCTCTAAGGCTAATTCAATATTTTCCCTAACTATATTTGCAACTTTACCTATTAAAGGACGTTCCTCAGAGCTTAAAGCACCCATTCCTCTTAATATTTCTGTTAATTCTCCTTTTTTACCTAAATAATGAATTCTAGCCTGCTCCAAAGCTGCTGTAGAATCTGCCTCATTAATTTCTGACTTAGCTTTTTCTTCTAAAGCTTTTAATCTTGCTTCCATAACAAATCTCCCTTCTAAATATAAAAATTCGTCTAATACTTTCGTATTGGCTCATGGCGCACTCAATTTTTAATGCTGTTTAAAATTTCAAGTGCTTAAAATATTTCTAAACTTCTGATTCTAAATAAGCTATCAGTTAATAATTTTATATGTTCTTAAGTACATAAAAAACCTTCGTCCCAGTAAGGGACGAAGGTTACACTCCGTGATACCACCCTAATAATCTATCAAAATTAAATAGACCACTCGAAGACAATAACGGTGTCGACCGGCAAAACCTATAGCCTTTAGTAAGGATTTCAGTTTTACAGCTCCGGAGCGAACTTCTGCTACACTTGTTATAAGGTGCTTTCAGCCTAAGGCAACTTTCTCTTTTAAAACAGTCTATAGCTTACTTTTCTCCATCAATGCATTTATTAATTTAAACTGTATATTCATTAGTTAATAATAGCTTCTTATACATAATATAGGCTGAAACGGAACCTGTCAACTCAAATAATTTCCAAAACACATCATGAGTCTTCATCGTTCCACTCTCCTTCCCTTAATCTACCATATACACAGTATACCATAGCTTAAAGGCTGAAACAAGGTGGTTTTATTAAAAAGATTATCTTTTTTGAATTTTCTAAATCATTCCAAAAACTTTTTTTCTGCAGCTTTATATATTAAAATTCCAGCAGCTACGGAAGCATTCAGAGATTCAATTTTTCCAAGAATAGGGATTATAACTTTTTCATCTGCTTTAGCAAGCACTTTTTCATCAATTCCGTTCGCTTCATTACCTATTATTATGCCTATATTGTTGTTGTAATCGATATCTATATATGTTTTATCCGTATCTAAATCTGCAGCGATCAATTTAACCTTGTTTTCTTTTAAATATCCTACCCAGTCATCATTATTACATTGTATAATTGGCAAATGAAATATTGCACCCATTGTAGCTCTCAGAGTTTTACTACTGTAAGGATCTACACTTCCCTTTGTAATAATTACTGCATCGACTTTAGCGCTTTCAGCAGTACGAATAATAGTACCCATATTCCCTGGATCCTGAATACGATCTAAAATAACAAAAAACATCTTCCCATCATTTTTAAATTCAAGCTGATCTAGAGTCATATTTTTCATATTAACTACAGCCAAAATACCTTGAGGACTTTCAGTTGTAGCAATCTTGTTAAATAGCTGATCAGGCACCTCATAAACAGCATATCCTTTTGTTTTAATATGATCTAATAGTTCAGAAGCACCTGTAGCAGAGTATATTTCTTTGCTATAAATAAGATACTCAATATTGCCATCGTGCTTTATACACTCTTCAACAATCCTCAAGCCTTCTACTGTAAACTGCATATGCTTTGTTCTTTGTTTTTTAAGACTAAGAGCTTTTATGTGCTTAATCATACTGTTACTTTCACTGCTAATAAATTTTACTTCCATTTTATCACCAAATTTACTTTTCAAGTTTTTTTAAATCTTTATTATGTCCAATAACTACCAGAACATCACCGTTTTGTATACGATCCATAGATATAGGAGATACATTAATCTCATGCTCATGTTTTATTGCCATAACATTTACGCCATATTTAGATCTTATATCTATTTCTAATAATGTTTTTCCTAGCCATTCATCAAGAGCTACTATTTCCATTATACTATAATCTGGAGCTAGTTCAATATAATCTAATATATTACTAGACACTAAGTTATGAGCTACTCTCATTCCCATATCTCTTTCAGGGAAAACCACACGGTCTGCTCCTATTTTGTATAAAATTTTTGCATGTATTTCACTATTGGCTTTAGCTACAACATATTTAACGCCCATCTCTTTTGCTATTAGTGTTGCCATTGTAGAGGATTGTGCATTAGATCCAATGGTAATTACTGCAACATCAAAATTACGTATTCCTAAAGATTTTAAAACCTCGTCATCAGTAGCATCAGCTTGTACTGCATGTGTCACACTATCTGAAATATGTTGAATAATTTCTTCATTATTATCAATAACTAGAACGTCATGTCCCAACTCATATAAAGTTTTTGCAACACTAGCTCCAAAGCGCCCACAACCTATAACAACATATTGTTTCATTTGTTTCATTTATATCCTTCCTATCCTATTAAAATTTTCCCTTCTGGATATTTAATATTTACAGTACTCTTATTTTGTTTTCTTGCAAGAGCAATAGCAATTGTGAGTATACCGACTCTTCCTGCATACATCATAAATATCATTAATATCTTTCCTATAACACTTAGATTAGGTGTAATCCCAAGGGTAAGTCCAACAGTTGCAAAAGCCGATACAGTTTCATATAAGAGAGCCATAAAAGTAAATTCGCTATCTGTAATAGTTAATATCATAGTTACAGAAACAACCAGTGTAATCCCTATAATAGCAATGGTTAAGGCTCTATTAACCGTATCTCTATGGATCCTTCTTTTAAATATTTCAGTTTCTTCCCTACCTTTAATAACAGAAATTATTGTAAAAATTATTACACCTAAGGTAGTGGTTTTGATACCCCCTGCTGTTCCTGCAGGAGAACCCCCTATAAACATAAGTATAATTGTCAATAGGTTTGATGCATCTTTCATAGATGCAAGATCAATGGTATTAAAACCAGCGGTTCTAACTGTTGAAGATTGAAAAAATCCTGCTAACAACCTACTGGTAGGACTTAAATTCCCTAAAGTATTAGGATTCTTCCATTCAATAACGACAAAGCCAATAGTTCCTACTGAAAGTAGTATTACAGTAATCAATAATGCCATTTTAGTATGTAGAGATAAATTTTTTAAATCTTTATGAACAATAAAATCTGTAATAACAGAAAAACCAATTCCTCCAATAATAATTAAAAAGGCAATAGTTAGTGATATCAATGGATCTGTTACATATGGAGTTAAACTTCTTCCATTGCCTATTAAATCAAAGCCTGCATTGCAAAAGGCTGAAACTGCATGGAATACAGAATAAGCTATACCTGTAGACCACCCAAATTGAGGTATAAATCTAAAGGAAAGAAGTAAAGCGCCTAATCCCTCTACAGCAAAAGTAACGATTAGTACAAATTTGGTAAATCTTACGAGTCCTGCTAGGCTATATTGATTTAATGCCTCTTGCATAATTAGCCTTTTCTTTAAAGATATTTTTTTTCCCATTATCATAGCAAACATTGTGGCTAATGACATAAAACCTAAGCCACCTATTTGTATTAACATTAGAATAACAGTTTTACCTAATAAGGTCCAATGAGTACCCGTATCTACAACGGTTAATCCCGTTACACATACTGCTGATGTGGCAGTAAAAACTGCATTAATAAAACCCACACTTTCACCATTCTGTGAAGCAAAGGGTAGATTTAACAATAATGCACCAATTATAATTATAGCTGCAAATCCAATAACTAATACCTGTGTAGGTTGTAATTTTGTAATATCCTTATATTTTTTTGCCATCATAGAAAACACCACCAGCTTGCTTTAATATATTAATTCCAACTTCAATTCGTTAGCAATCATAATTCTATTGCATTATACACCTAATTTAAATAATTGTATACATATAAAGTATTCCCAATATGCAATTGACTGTATACTATATATTATTCCTTAAATAGCAAAGAGTCCTTATAATAAGGACTCTTTATTATGCATTTAATTTTTGTTTTGCTGTCTCAACTAATTGAGTAAAGCCTTCTTTATCATAAATAGCCATTTCTGATAGAACTTTTCTGTTCATTTCAATACCAGCTAATTTTAATCCATTCATAAGTCTTGAATAAGAAATACCATTTGCTCTAGCAGCAGCATTTATTCTTGTTATCCAAAGTCTTCTAAAATCTCTTTTTCTTAACTTTCTACCAACGTAAGCATGTCTTAATGCCTTCATTACGAATTGGTTAGCAGGTCTGAAAAGCTTACTTCTAGCTCCTCTAAAGCCTTTTGCTAATTTTAAAACTTTTTTATGTCTTTTATGGGCTGTTTTCCCAGTTTTTATTCTAGCCATTATTTACAACCTCCTTCTCTTCCTACGTTATCTAATATGGTAATAGTTGTGCAATTCTTCTTTGATCGCCTTTAAATACTATGCCAGCTTTTCTAAGCTTTCTTTTTCTTTTAGCTGATTTTTTAGTTAAGATATGGCTTGTGTAAGCCTTGCTTCTTTTAATTTTACCTGTACCAGTCTTTTTAAATCTTTTTGCTGCACCTCTATGAGTTTTCATTTTTGGCATTAGTGTTTCCTCCCTTCAAATTATGCGTTTTTTGGAGCCAAAATCATAATCATCTGTTTTCCTTCTAGCTTTGCTTCCTTTTCTATAACGCTTATATCACTAAGCGCAGAAGCAAAGTTTCTAATTATTTCTAGCCCCTTGCTTGTATTACTAAGTTCTCTTCCTCTAAATCTAATAGTAACTTTTACTTTATCTCCACTTTTCAAGAACTTACTAGCATTATTAGCCTTTACACCTAAATCATGTGATTCGATACTTGGGCTAAGTCTTATTTCTTTTACATCAACAGTCTTTTGGTTCTTTCTTGCTTCTTTTTCTTTCTTTGCCAATTCGTACTTGTACTTACCAAAGTCCATAATCTTACAAACAGGTGGTTTTGCCTGAGGTGCAATTTTCACTAAGTCTAAATTCTTACTGTTTGCAATTTTCTGAGCATCCTTTGCTGACATAATACCTAACTGATCACCATTTGAGTCAATTACTCTTATTTCTTTGTCTCTAATCTCTTCATTAATTTGTTGTTCATTAATTTCTTTAATAACTTGACACCTCCTATATTTTTTAAAAATTAGTTAAAGCTTTATTAAACAAAAATAAGCGGATAGTTAGACCATCCGCATAGTTTCTTTATGATTATCATTAGCAAATTCCAATGAATACAATCAAAATATTAACCTTACTAAGCTAAGCTTTAAGGTGAGAAGCGGATATCTTCTACTTTGTTTACTTATACAGTTTATCAGTTTCAATTTATTTTGTCAACTATTTCTTAATTTTAATTTTATTAATTTTTTATATTCTATAATATGAATTTTTTTCCTTTATTTTTATCATTATATAATTTATGTTTAGATTATTTTTGGGCATTATAACATTAGAGACTAAAAAAAGGTGGGTGATTAAGCGAAAATGAAAAAGAAAATAATAAAAACTACTCTTTATATATTCTTAACAATATGTTTTATATCAAATTTTGCTAAATGGAAAAATGAATTATTAAGCACTATATTTACACCTGGAAATCGCTTGTTAATTTTAGGAATTACTGCATTGCTTTTTATCTACTATAAGAAATTAGATAAAAACCGTCAGTATGCACATGCTACCATAAATACAGAGAAAAAAGAAAAAGATCAAAATAATAGCGAAGTATTTACTAAGCCTAAAATTACCTTTGAAGATGTAGCAGGATTAGATGAAGTTAAAGAAGAATTAAAAGAGGTTATTGATTTTATTAATCAATCTGAAAAATATAAAAAAATGGGAGCTAAAATTCCTAAAGGCATACTATTTCACGGCCCCCCTGGAACTGGTAAAACATTACTTGCCTCTGCCGTAGCTGGAGAAACAAAATCTGCATTCTTTTCTGCAAGTGGTTCTGAATTTGTAGAAAAATATGTAGGTGTAGGTGCTAAAAGGGTTCGCACACTTTTTGAAAAAGCTAGAAAAGAAGGTCCTAGTGTTATTTTTATTGATGAAATAGATGCAATTGGAGCCAAGCGTCATTTGGATAGTAATAATGAAAAGGATCAAACACTAAATCAATTATTAGTTGAACTAGATGGGTTTAATACAGATCAAACTGTAGTAGTTATTGCAGCCACTAATAGACTCGATCTATTAGATGAAGCACTCCTTCGTCCTGGCAGATTTGATAGACATATGTATATCAGTAATCCAAATGTAAGAGCTAGAGAGGAAATTCTAAGGGTACATACTAAAAACAAACCTTTAGATCCAGAAATAAATATTGCTGACTTAGCTCGCAAAACTCACGGTATGAGTGGGGCTCATTTATCCAATGTTGCAAACGAAGCTGCCATAATTGCCGTTAGAGAAAATAAAAATACCATTGCAATTACTCACTTTGAACAGGCTATTGAAAGAGTTATTGCAGGACTGCAGGTTAAAAATCCCACTATTCTTCCTAAAGAAAGAGAAGTTGTATCATATCATGAGGCAGGCCATGCTCTTGTAGGGAAAATATTGAATACAGATATGGTGCAAAAAGTTTCTATTGTTCCTAGAGGACAAGCACTAGGATACGTTATTCATATGCCTCAGGACGATAGATACGTTTTAACTAAGGAAGAGTTATGTAAAAAAATGATGGTAATGCTTGGAGGTAGAGCTGCTGAAGAATTAATATTTAATCACTTATCTACTGGAGCAAAGGATGATTTAAAAAAAGTAACAGAGATTGCTATGCAGATGGTATGTGAGTATGGAATGAGCAGTCTAGGATTTATGTATAATGAACCTAGTATGATACGAGCCTTAAGCGATAATATAAATCAAGAAATTAACAAAATAATAGAGGAATGCTACTCTATAACCTTTAACTATTTAAAAGAATACAGAAATGAACTTGAAAAAATTTCTGCTGCATTGTTAGAAAAGGATGCTTTAAATAGTATTGAGTTAGACCAGTTATTAGGAAACTTCTTACAAAATCCTAATGCTAAAATTGATAAAGATGAAAAAGAAAAACTAGAAGCTGTATAGTATGTATATCATTGCATTTGCAATTAATGACTCCTACCTAAGTCTTGTATTTAAGTAGGAGTTTTTGTTTTAAGCATTTGAAATTATTCTTTTAATCTACAATTCCTTATTTCCTACTCTTTTAATAAGATCCTCAACTTTAGCTTTAATTAAATCCCTAGTGTTTCTAAAGCCTTCAATTGGTCCACCTGATGGATCTTCAAGTCCCCAATCTTCCGTATGGCTACATGGTACAAATGGGCAA
>JAEWHG010000080.1 GCA_023387935.1 Bacillota bacterium | reverse complement strand
GTATATTTCTCCTACACCTAAATATTTCTCTAGTTTTTTAGCTCTCATTAAGGGGGTTCTTCCTGGTTTATTCAAAAAATCACTCCTTTTAAAATTTAAACTTACTATTCCGACCCATATTTTCCTTCAATTTCCTAATAGTGTATATAAGTTTGCAGTTAGTGTCAAATTTCAGACCTGCAATCATAATATTCTTTATTATTATTGCCTGATTATTTCAACGATAACAATAATTAATAAGCAAATAGTATTGATCCATATTTGTGTATGAAATAAGCTTAATTTGTTTTATAATATAGTAATAACATACATAGAAAAGTAGAGAAGGCGAAAGTTATGGCCTTTATCTCATAATGAAAGAGATGGTGATTTATATGATTACAGTTTATTTAGGTGGAATTGCAGCATACTACGAAGGTGAGGACATAGAAGTTAGATATTGTATTTATAATGACGAAGATTTAATAGCAAAAGAATCCCTACTAAAGGATTATAAAAAACCAGCAGTAGTAGGCCCATTTGCACTATTGACTATTTTAAAGGAATTAGAAAATTATAAGGACGAAGAAATAACCATTATAGTTAATGATCCAGCTTTAAAAGAGTTAATTAATGGAACATCTACAACAAAAAATGCAGGCGTTCTAAAGATGACAAACATGGCAAAGGATAAGCTTAGAAAATTCCCAAATACTATTACAATTAAAGATGTAAGCAACGATAAAGCAGAATTAGCTAAATGGGATGATATTTTAAAGCTTTAAATAAAATTGTCCTTTGCATAGATTTTTTTTGTGTTTACCATGAACTTATTGAATAAAGGACTCATAATAGCCGTCATTGTAGCTAGCATAAGTCCTTTTTCTAATTTAAAAGATACCTTATTCATATACCTTCACATCTATGTGGATTCTATAATAAGTATTGGCTAAATATGATATACTTAAAATATTGAGTTTATAATTATATATAATTCGAAAGAAGGTTGAATATGAAAGCACTTATTGATCTACACTGCCACTCTATATCTAGTGGCCACGCTTATAGTACTATAGAAGAAATGGTATCTCAAGCAAAAAACAAAAATCTTAAAATATTAGGAATTGCAGATCATGCACCTTCTATGCTTGGAGGCCCTCACATATACTACTTTTATAATTTATCAGTACTGCCACGAGAGATAGATGGATTAATTTTATTAAAAGGTGTGGAAGCAAATATTGTAGACTATGAAGGAAATATAGATATGCCTATAGATGCTTTAGAAAAGCTAGATTATGCCATAGCTAGTCTACATCCACCTTGTATAGCTCCTGGTACGATGCAACAAAATACTAATGCTGTTATAAATGCTATGAAAAATCCTTATATAAAGGTTATAGGTCACCCTGATGACTCTAGATATCCTCTAGATCATGAAGCTTTGGTAAAGGCTGCTAAAGAGCATAATGTAGCTATCGAAGTAAACAACTCATCATTAAAGCCTATTAGTTTCAGAGAAGGTGCCCACGAAAATGTAAAATCTATTTTAAATCTATGCAAGGAATATAAAGTTAAAATTCTATTCGGAAGTGATGCCCACTTCTCTAATGCAGTAGGCGAGTTTCCTGAATGTATGAAAGTTTTAGAAGAAGTAGATTTTCCAATAGAACTTGTAATAAATTATAGTAAAGAAGCTATAAATGACTTAATCGGCGAAAATATTCTTTAACATTTCTAAAATTACTTACAATGTAGATTACTGGAGGCTGAATTTAAATGTTTTTTGATTATCATGTTCATAGCAACTTTTCAAGCGATAGCTCAATGGAAATGAGCGAGTGTATAGAGTCAGCTATTGAAAGGGGCATTAAAGAGCTGTGTTTTACAGATCACTTAGATATAGATTACCCAGGTGACGTTATCTTTGATTTCAATTATCCTAGATATAAGGATTCAATAGAATCTTTACAGAAAAAATTTGGTGATAAAATAAGAATAAAGGCTGGAATCGAAATAGGACTTCAAATCCATGTATTAGATGAGACAAACACGTTTCTAAGTGATAAAGAATTTGATTTTATAATAGGCTCTATACATGCTGTTAATAAAAAAGAATTGTATGGTGGCGATTTTTATAAAAATAAAAATAAAACTCAAGCATATGGTGAATATTTAGAATATCTATATACTTGTATAAAAGAATTTAGAAATTTTGATGTTCTAGGCCATATGGATATAGTAAAAAGATATGGAAATTACGAAGACATTACTCTTTCATATAAGGATCATGTTGAAATGATAGAGACCATATTAAAAGAGCTAATTTCTACTGGAAGAGGCATTGAGGTAAATACATCGGGAATAAGGTACTCCTTAGGATCACCACATCCCTCTATGGATATTCTTAAGGCCTATCGAAGGCTTGGTGGTGAGATTATAACCATAGGCTCTGACAGTCACGCACCTAGCCATCTTGCAGCATATTTCGAAGACACATATAAAGCCCTGAGGGAATGTGGTTTTAAATATATTACTTCTTATGATAAAAGAAAACCTATTCAGGTGCTAATATAAACAGATCGTCAGATTGTTCGTATTTCTTTATTTTAAACACGTTCATTAAATAAAGAATAAGAACCTTGTTGCATTCACAATAAGGGATTGAATATGAGTATTATATCAATATCCAATCCCTTCTATATTTTTAAAAAACTATATTTTAAATATAGATACGTTTTCTTGAAGTTCTTCAGCTAACCTTGCTAAGTCCTGTGATGAATTAGCCACTTCTACCATAGCAGCTGTTTGTTCTTCTGCTGCTGCGCTTATCTCTTGGCTTGATGCTGCTGTTTCCTGAGCAATTGAGGCTATACTTCCTACTGAGTCATTTATAATTTGACTTTCTCCTGAGATTTGCTGTGATATGTAGCTTACCTGTTGAATTTGATCTCCAATATCTACTATTTCATTGTAAATTATTTCAAAATATTCACCAGTTTTATTAACAGCTTCTACACCAGTTAAAACTTCTTGATTTGTAATATTCATAGCTTCAACAACTTTATTGGTCTCATTCTGAACCTTATTAATAAGTTCTGCTATTTGAATAGCTGATAATGATGATTGCTCTGCTAGCTTTCTCACTTCATCTGCAACTACCGCAAAACCCCTCCCCTGTTCTCCTGCACGGGCCGCTTCAATGGCTGCATTCAATGCTAATAGATTGGTTTGGTCTGCTATTCCCTTTATAACTTCTACTATTTCACCTATTCTAATAGATTCGTCTCCTAATATTTTAACCCCTTTTGTAGATTCTTCTGTTACAACCTTTATTCGTTGAATTTTTTCAACTGCAGTTTTAGCTTCACTTAAACCCTCCTTAGCGTCTTTAGAAACTTTTATACTGGTTGCAGATACTGAGTTTATGTTTTCGGTAACATTTTCAAGTCTATCTACTACTTCATTTACTCCTCTACTTGTTTCATTAGCGTCCTGTGCCTGTCTACCTGCTCCAATTGCCAATTCGTTAATTGTGCTAGCAACCTGTTCTGTAGCAGAAGTAATTTCCTCTGAAGATGCGGATAATTCCTGGCTTGATGCAGCTACATGATGGGAAGCCTCTAGAACTTTAGCAATAACATTTCTTAGACTCTCCGTCATTTTATTAAAGGAATCAGCTAAATCTTTAATTTCGTCATTCGTTTTAACATTTATATAATCCGTAGTTAAATCTCCCTCCGCTATCTTACCTGCTGCAGCGGATATTCTACCTATAGGCTTAGCAATTAAAGCAGACATAAGCACAGCAGCGCCAATACCAATAATTATTCCTATCATACTAACAATAGCTGTAATAACCCTAGCCCTATCATAGGCTGACTCACTATCATTATAAGACAGTAATGCTTGTTCATCTTTAATTTCAACAAGTTTATTTACTTCCGCTTCTATACGATCTACAAAATCACGACATAGATGCACTGCTGATATTGCCTCTTCAACATTACCATCCATATATAAATCAACAATTTCTAATTCTTTTATCTTTAATTCTTCCCACATTACCAATATTTCATCGGAAATCTGTTTAGTTTCTTCTGTAACTAAGGTTTCATTAAAAGACCTTACACTGTCTTCAAACTTTTGAAACAACATCTCCATATTTCCAGCATGTTCCATAGCTTCAGACTTATCTGTTGATATTAGCATATTGTTCCTGGCACGAGATATAGATATTAAGTATACTTCTGCATTTTTAATATGCTCTATACCTTTAAGATCCACTTCATACATAGACTTTAAATCGTTGTTTATTTTATCTAAATTCCAGATGCTAAATGCACTTATTAGCGAAATCGAAATTATTAAAATAAAGAAGCTTAATCCTAATTTTCTTCCTACTGTCCATTTCATAATACGTCCTCCTCAGATGTTTTGTATCTATTTAAATATTTTTATTGCCTACTTTTATCATATATAATCTTACCTATTTATCATGAATATACAATATTCTTCAAAGTTCGACATTTATTTTAAAAAACCTTTTTTTGTTTTATTTTAAATTCCACTTATCGAACTCATAGTTTTTCGATCATTATTATGGATTTTATCAACTAGATTATAGCAAAGCAATAGGAGGCACTAGCTATTTAAAATATCCAGTGCCTCCTATTGCTTTGATGATAGCCTATAATGATATCATCTATACTTTTATTTACATTTCAGTAAAAAAGTTTTGTGTGTAATAATACTGATACATACTACTGGCGTTGTATGAAACTCCTACGCCAAGAAACTCACACTCTCCTAAAATATTATTCCTATGTCCAACGGAGTTCATCCACCCCTCGTGGGATTCTATAGCGTCAGATGTTCCCGCTGCTATATTTTCAGCTGCAAGCTCATAATTAATACTTTCATTTTCCATTCTATCTGAAGGACTTTGGCTTATTAAATTAATATGGTCGAAAAAATTATTATTAGCCATATCTTGACTATGCTTTCTACTGCTAGTTTTTGCTTTATCACTCCATTTAAATGGCTCTAAGTCGTTTCTAACTCTAATAACATTTGCAAGATCAAATATTTGATTCTCAAAGCTTTCCCTTAATCTTTCACTATATGTACCATAGTAATCATCTAGACCAAGCTCTATATGCTCGTCTATAATCTGAACAGATGTTACGCTATTGCGGTTATGAATATCGTAGTAAATCGATACATAACTGCCGTCTATTAAGTACAATCCTTTTTCATCCACATTGTATATAGAATAAAGAGTATTTCCTTTTTTTATATTTTTTAAGGATTCACCTAATATATGCTCTACCTCTTTCCTTCCCATACCTACCTTGATACCATTTGTAGACTCCCAGTTATCCGCATTACTATATATACCAACTACCTTTCCATTCTTTACACCGATCTGTATATAATTGCTATAGTCTTTATTGTAAACATACCACTCAAATCCGTACTTACTTAGATCCTTTCTACTAGGCCCACCTAGTTTAGAAATTAGTTCTTCTTCCGTTGTACCTAGTTTAATGCCTTGAATAATAAATTCATTTTTATAATTTGGATCTTCCAATGACACTGTGTATGTTTCCTGATTCCATTCCACATCTACATCTAGGCCTTCACTAATAAACCTTATCGGAACAAAAGTCCTTCCATCCTTTATAAATGCTTCTGTATCCATAGAACTTCTTATACCATTAACTGTGTAACTTTTTTCCCCAATCTTTATGCCAAGATTAGTTCCATCCTTAATGATATTGACGGCCATATTGTCAGCATCCCATTTTACTTCTGCCCCTAATTGCTCTGATATAAATCGAACTGGGACTAAAACTCTTCCTACTTCAGCATCCATATAGGGCTTAGCATCTGGGAAACTAACTTCATCATAGTTGAATTCTATTGTTATCTCACTTTGTCCATAAGCAAATACAAACCCCGAAAACAATACTAAAAATATTATAAGTAAGCTCCCGAAATATCTATTGTTTTTTTTCATTAATTCTCATACCTTTCTTATATCCTTAGATTTACGGTTATTTTATATAATGCTATACTAAGACACGCCTTTCGCTAAACCTAATTCATCCTCTATTACAAGTCTTATTCTATCTAGAATCTTTATATTGTCCTCTAGACTTAATCCATCCACTGTTAATGTTCCTTCCTTCGTTAGACCATCTACGGCTCCTGCATTGACTATTGCTTTTAATAGCTGAATTTCTGTTTCAATACTATAAAGTAAATCTTCCTGACAAAGTACAGAAATTGCAGCGACTAACGCATGTGCTCCCCAATTCGAAACACCAGCTAATATTAGATAATCTGTAGCAAATGAAGCAGCGATTAAACTGCCTTTCGGTATATTATCTACTACATAAGGCTTTATCTTACCCATTCCTATTTCATTTCCACCATCACCAATACCTATTGTACTTATTCTTCTGCTTCTTGCCTCAATAAATAGATAATCCATACTAGGGATCATATTACTTAAACATTCTCCCCTCATAGAGTATATTCTACCATCCGAAGCCTCGCCTGGTCTTTCCACAGCAAGTATGCAATCAGGGCTATATTGATTTAAGATTCTTTTAGAAATCTCTTCTTCTTTCCCTTTTAAGAATATTTCTACTGGTGATTTTAAGTCTATCAGCTTAGAGGCTTCATTAATCATAGACTTTGAATAAATATCTGTAACAATAACTACGTTTTTACCAAGTTTTTTCAGTGCGCTAGCTGCAGAAATGGCTCCTAATGGTCCATCCGTTTCTCCTGCCATTGCATCCTTAATTAGAAACCCTGTAGCAATGATAATCGTATTCGCTTTTATAAGTTCTTTTGCCGCATTTTCAATTTCATCAATTAAGCAAATCTTATCCATACCTCTACTATCCAAATTTTCACTAATAATCTCTTCCAGCCGTTTGAAATAATTCATATCATTAAATTCTCCTTAATTGAATCAATATGATTTTAGTTAAACTTAGGTGCATATGTTATTTAATGTTCTATATTTTATATTAAATTCCTTTAGCTATATTAATATTTATTATCGAAATCATTAAAAGTTTATCTTTATGTTCACAATTTCAGACCTATGTCCTACTCTAATTGGAGGCCCCCATGTTCCTGCTCCCGAAGTAACGATTATATGAAAGTTATCTAATTTTTCATATCCCCAATCTACAGCAAAGATTTTTTTAGTAAACATCCTAAATGGAAATAATTGTCCTCTATGTGTATGCCCTGAAAGCTGAATGTCTACACCCCATTCCTTGGCTTCATCTATATCCACAGGTTGATGATCTAGCATAATAATTGGCAGTGATTTATCAACATCATGTAATATTTCTTTCAGTGCTTTCCGAGGTGTATTTTTAAAACGTTCATAAGATTTATCCTCTCTCCCCACTAAATAAAATGCATCTGATATTTTTACAAACTCATCTCTTAAGATATTTATTCCTGCTTTTTTAAAATATTTTTCCGCCTCTTTAGCTTGTCCACCTATGTATTCGTGGTTACCCATAGATGCGTATATTCCTAATGGTGGATTTAGTTTTTTAAAAACCTCCATCATATTTTGTTCAACAAACACATCAATACGATCATCTATAATATCTCCAGGCATAAGAATTAAGTCTGGATTCAAATATCTTATTTCCTCCACAATTCTTTCAAGTTGCCTTCTATTAACTAATCTACCTAAATGTAAGTCTGACAGCATTACAATATTTAGTCCTTGTAGTTCCTCTATATTTTTATCCAACTTCACTTCATACTGTATAATCTTGGGGTTACGTCCACTCCACCATCCAGAAAATATAATGATCAGAATCAAACTAATGGATGCAATACCAATAGTTACAACAAACTTAGGCGCATTTATAATATCTTTAGATATAAACTGTAGCTTAGCATTAAACAAGTCTACTAATTCCAATGTAAACAAAATCATTATGGCGTAAGTCATTATTCCTAACCAAAAAGCACCGATTACCTCTAAGGTATGACTCAACCAATTAGGTAACCATTTGTATCCTCCACGGGCTATAAAAAATGAAAAAGCTATAATCCATACAAACACCCAGTATCCTTTTACAGGAAACTCAAAGCCACTAGCCACAATAAACTGCCACCCTCTAAGTCCTATATAGTATGTCAGTCCACCGTATAACAAAAGTACCATTGCAAATGCACTAATCAATAATATGTTCATTAGACATCTCTCCAAATCTTGTATTTTGGACCTCTACTAATTATATCAATAAGATCTTATGTAAATTTTCTATTTACATTGTACCATAATATAAAAATCACACTAAATTATATCTCGTATTGATTTAAAATAATTATAAAAATGTTCCCATATAAAACCTATATTTAGTTTCCTCCCCATATCTTTTAGCTAGTAAATAATATAAAATGAAATTAGAAGGGAGCGATAATATGGAAAATACGATTAAAAGATTTTTAAACTATGTAACGATTGATACGAAATCAGATCATGAATCTGAAAGTTTTCCTAGTACGAAAACTCAATTTGATTTAGCAAAAATTTTGGTAGAGGAACTTAAAGAATTAGGTCTTAGTGATGCTTCAGTAGATGAGAATTGCTATGTAATGGCAACACTACCGTCAAATACGAAGAAGGATGTTCCTACAATTGGGTTTATAGCGCATCTGGATACTAGTCCTGATATGTCTGGTAAAAATGTACAGCCTAAAATCATTGAAAATTATGACGGAGGCGATATTTTATTAAATAGTGATAAGAACATCATTATGTCACCAACAGATTTTCCAGATTTAAAAAATTACGTAGGTAAAACCTTAATTACCACTGATGGAACCACTCTTCTTGGTGCAGATAATAAGGCTGGTATAGCAGAAATAATGGGCGCAATAGAATACTTAGTTCATAATCCCGAAGTAGAGCATGGTACCATCAAGGTGGCCTTTACTCCTGACGAAGAGATTGGCCAGGGAGCAGATCGTTTTGATGTTGCAAAGTTTAATGCTGATTTTGCTTATACTGTTGATGGCGGAGAAATTGGCGAACTTGAATACGAAAACTTTAATGCGGCTGGTGTTAAAATCCTCGTTCATGGTAGAAATATACACCCTGGTACAGCTAAAAACAGAATGGTTAATTCTATGGAAATAGCTATGGAGCTTAACTCTATGCTGCCAGAAAATCAAAAGCCAAAATATACAGAAAACTATGAAGGTTTCTTCTTACTTACAGGAATAAATGGAGATGTAGAGGAAACTAAAGCTACTTACATAATAAGAGATCACTCAAGAGAAAAATTTGAAGAGAAAAAAGCATTGATTCAAAGCGTAGTTGATTTTCTAAATATTAAATACGGTAAAAATACTGTAGAAATTGTAATAAAAGATCAATACTACAACATGAAAGAAAAGATTGAACCTGTAATGCATATCGTTGAAACAGCTAAAGCTGCCATGGAAGAAATAGGCGTTACACCTATTATTAAACCTATTCGTGGTGGTACTGATGGAGCAAGACTTTCCTTTGTTGGTCTACCTTGTCCTAATATATTTACAGGTGGCCATAACTTCCACGGTAAATACGAATATATTTGTGTGGAATCTATGAATAAAGCAGTTGAAGTTATTTTAAAAATTGTGGATCTGTATAGTAAATAATCTAAACCATATTTCTAAAACATCCCCCGTCTAAAACCTATTCATATAAGTTTTAGATGGGGGATGCAGATTAATATAAAAGAAAATTTTTTACCTACTCTTTCTTCTTTAAATTAAAATTCCTTCAACAGATAGCTTTTCAGCCCATAAAATCTTCGTATATTTAATTTTAATTTCATCATCTTTAGCCTTTATATCAGATTTTACATATACCTCTATATCTCCAACTTTATGCATATTGTACTGATCTATATTTTGTGGTTTTCCCATCTCAACTGATGGTTGTGGTTCGCCAGTACCTCAACTTGAGCAGCCTTTCACCCAAATTTCTAATGCACTTTCGCCTTTAGACTTTAATAATTTTAAAGTCTTATCATCAATAGTAATTTTCATATAAATCCCTCCAGTACGATTATTTTTAGCAATATACCTAATTTTTAAGCTTCTACTTTAATTTCATTATTATATTTTTCTATATCCAACTCGTTCATAAATTTACTAGATAACAATCCAGATAAAATAGATCCATTGACATTGAGTGCGGTTCTACCCATATCAATTAATGGCTCTATTGCTATTAAAAGTCCAACTAATCCTACAGGTAATCCCATAGCTGAGAAAACTGTTAGAGCTGCAAATGTAGCACCACCACCAACTCCAGCAATTCCAAAGGAAGCTAAAGTTGT
>JAEWHG010000078.1 GCA_023387935.1 Bacillota bacterium | reverse complement strand
ATTTTTTATATTATGTTCATACTCCATTTTAAAAATAAGAGAGTCCCTATGGGGCTCTCTTTTTTAATTAGAAAGTTTATTTTGAATTTCTTACATATTAGTTTTTGGTATCAATTTTTCGGAATTTCCATCTATTTTAGCTGTATAATGATCTATTTTAAGTTGGATTTTTTTGATCTTTTTTTCTATGGCAGGTTTTGCTTGAGCGGGTACCTTTTCATATACTAATTGCAATTTTAATAATTTAAGATGTAGATTTTCTAAAATAATTTGATTTTTATCTTCATAATCTTCATCGTCTTCATCATCGCATTCATCTATTTCATCTTCTTCTAATTCCTCCTCAAATTCCTCTATTAATTCTAATAATTCTTCTTTAAATTCCTCATTTTTAAAATCGATTATAACTTTGTCATCAGATTCATCTAAAAATTCCTCTATTAATTCTAATAATTCTTCTCTAAATTCCTCATCTTTAAGATTGAATGAAACTTTGCCATCTAATTTATCAATTACTTGATTTAGCACCTCTATTGCAACATTAGGTATTTCTGTAGCTTCTGAGGAAAGTTTAGAAGCTGCTGCTGGTTGGTCTTGAGTTTTCTTTGTTGATTTTAAAGTCTCATTAGCAAATATAAAACTTGAAGAACCAACTAATAAAATTCCGGCTAAAATAATACTTAGCGTTTTTTTCATTTTCATTTGTTTTCTCCCCTTAATTTAAGTCATCTTTAATTATAACAATATATTATTCGACAGAAAATTTAAATTTGGGTATATAAAAGCAAATTATAAACAATATATGCCTAACAACTAAAATATGCTAAAATAGAGTAGATAAAGTTAGTATGACATGAATGTAATTAAAAAAGCTTGGAAAACTAAGTAATACAAGCCATACATAAGGAAAATAATAGTAAGTAGGTGTAATTATGATACATATTGATATATCAAATCAAAATGAATTAGAGATATTGGCCAAAAATTTAGGTGAATTAGTTCAGGCTGGAGATGTCATTTGCATGACTGGAGACTTAGGTGCTGGAAAGACCACATTTACTCAATCCTTTGCCAAGGGATTAGATGTTGATGATTACGTAACCAGTCCTACCTTCACACTAATTCAGGAGTACGAGGGACGAATTCCACTATATCATTTCGATGTATATCGTATTAACCATGTAAGTGAGATGGAGGACTTAGGGTACGAAGAATATTTTTATGGCAGAGGAGTTTGTGTAATTGAGTGGGCCTCTTTAATAGAGGAGGTTCTGCCTAAAAATTATCTATGGATTGAAATTAAAGTAACGGGTGTAGAATCTAGACAGATTTCCTTTACTTGGACCAATAATTACTACGAAGATATGATTAAGGAGTTGTTAGCTAGATGAAATTATTAGCTTTAGATACATCATCAATGACAGCTACAGTTGCACTGTTAGATGATGAAAAACTAATTGGTGAATATACTTTAAACCATAAAAAGAGTCATTCCCAAAAACTTATGCCTATGATTGAAGAGTTAATTAAAAGCTGTGATCTTACGCCAAAAGAAATTGATGTATTTGCAGTGTCACTAGGGCCGGGATCATTTACTGGACTCAGAATAGGGATTGCTACTATAACGGCTATGGCTCAGGCGTTAGATAAAAAGGTTGTAGGAGTACCTACGCTGGAAGCTTTAGGGTTTAATTTATATAATAGTGAGGGATTAGTTTGCCCTATTATAGACGCTCAAAGAGATTTAGTCTATACAGGTGTTTATCAGTGGTTAGATGGAGAAATGGTGGAGGTATTGGAGCAACAAGTATTACATATAGATGAGCTGATCGCTACGCTAAAGGAAGAAAATGAGCGGGTTTTCTTTGTAGGTGATGCCTTGGAAAAATTCTATGATATTTTACAGGAGAATCTTGGAGAACAGTTCAATGTGCCACCAAAGAAATTTTTAATACCTTCTGCTTCCTCAGTTGGAGAAATTGCCAAAATCAAACTAGAAAAGGGTATTGTAACTGATGTTGCTCCTATATACATGAGAAAATCCGCAGCAGAGGTTCAATATGAAGAAAAAATGAAAGGTAGGGAATAATCCTTTATGGAATCGTTCGTTGTAAGGAGAATGGAGCTTACGGATATTGATGCGGTATTAGATATTGAGGAAAACTCTTTCCCGATCCCTTGGACAAGAAATTCTTTTGTAACAGAAATTACAAAGAATAAACTGGCGATATACTGTGTTGTTGAAGTAGATGGTGAAGTTGCCGCCTATGGCGGAATGTGGCTAGTTGTTGACGAAGCACATATAACTAATGTAGCAGTACATCCTAGATATAGAGGTAGAGGTGTAGGCAAGAAAATCGTAGAGGGCTTAGTAGAAGAAGGGGAAAAAATGAAAATATATAGGATGACTTTAGAGGTTAGACGTTCTAATTTGGTAGCACAAGGTCTTTATAAAAAATTTGGATTTATACCATGTGGTGTTAGACCAGGCTATTATCATGATAATGGAGAAGATGCCATTATTATGTGGAAGGATATCATATAGAGCAGTAATAAAGGAGATAAAAAAATGGAAGTAAAATTTAAAGAAGATATTATTACATTAGCAATAGAATCAAGCTGCGATGAAACCTCTGTAAGCGTTTTGAAAAATGGTAGGGAGGTATTATCTAATATTATTAACTCCCAAATCGAACAACATAAAAAGTTTGGAGGCGTAGTTCCTGAGGTTGCATCGAGAAAGCATATAGAAAATATAAATAGTGTTATAAGTGAGGCTCTAGAAGAGGCTAATATTTCTTTTAGCGATATAACCCATGTCGGTACGACCTATGGGCCAGGTTTGGTAGGAGCTCTATTAGTAGGGTTATCTGCTGCAAAAGCCATAGCCTTTGCAAGAGAGATTCCTTTAAATGGTGTTAATCATATTGAAGGCCATATTTATGCAAATTTTATTGAGCATAAGGAACTAGAGCCACCATTTATATGTTTAATAGTTTCTGGAGGGCATACACATTTAGTGTATATGAAGGATTATGGAGAATATGAAATGTTAGGTAAAACTAGAGATGATGCAGCAGGTGAAGCTTTCGATAAGGTAGCGAGAGCCTTGGGATTAGGTTATCCTGGAGGACCACAAATAGATAGGCTTGCAAAGGAAGGAAATTCAGATTTCATTCAATTTCCAAAGGCTTATTTAGAGGAAGGAAGCTACGATTTTAGCTTTAGCGGGCTAAAATCTGCAGTTTTAAACTATTTAAATTCGCAAAAAATGAAAAACTTAGAAATTCCTGTAGCAGATGTTGCTGCTAGCTTCCAAAGATCTGTAGTTGAAATATTAACTGAAAAAGCGATAAAATGTGCACTTGATAAAGGAGTAAATCGAATTG
>JAEWHG010000223.1 GCA_023387935.1 Bacillota bacterium | reverse complement strand
AATTTTAAGTGGTCAAAAAAATAAACAAGCCAATTTAATTAGCTTGTTTATTTAACATTTAATACTACTTACTATATTTCTCAAAAACATCATCCAATGCTTCTCTAAGTAAAAAAGCTTCAGTTTTATCTGTTTTTTGAGAAAGGTCTGCTAACCTTTCAAGTTGCGTCTTCGTATAATAACTAGACTTCAATACCATATTTTCACTTTCCGCCATATAAACTCGGTTTTTGCCTTCTCTCTTAGCCCTAAAAAGTGCACTATCTGCAGCTCTGAAAAGATCTATAGAATTTTTAGCATTTCTAGGATAATTTGCTACACCTACACTAATACGTATATTTATATCCTTCTTCTTATCATTATCTCCTAATGCGAATGTATTTGTTTCAAAATATTTTCTTATTTCTTCCATCATAATAAACCCTGTTTCAGATAATGTGTTAGAAAAAAGAACATTAAATTCATCTTTATTCTCTCTGCAAACTAAGTCGTCACTTTTTAGATTTCGTTTTAATACAGATGCCATTTTTTTTAGAACCTGATCCCCCATATATTCGCCATAATAGCTGTTTACAGCTTCAAAGCTATCTATATCTATAGAAGCCAATGTAAAGGTCTCATTTGAATTAGCTATTTTATCTTCAATTATAGAAATTAGGCTTCCTTTCGTCATAATTCCATCTATGCTTTGAATCACAAAAATCCTCCTTTACATAAAATTTTTCTTGTTATATATATATGTACCCATATTCATTTTATATTCACATATATACAAATATTATTCAAGCTCCAATGTTTTCCAACATAAAAATTTCTGTAATTTCCTTCTAGTAATAATGCTTGTTGTTTTAGAATATCTATTGAATATGATTAAACAGCATTTTATTCTATGTAAGGAGGCAATCTAGTGAAAAAATATTCCTTTATTTATGGAACTATTTTGTTAGTTATAGTGAATTTTATTGTTAGATCTTTAGGATTTATTTATAAGATTATATTTTCTAGATTAATCGGTCCTGAAGCTATAGGTCTCTACCAAATAGTTTTTCCATTTTTAATGGTATTTATAACAATAACATCTGCTGGTATTCCATTAGCAGTATCTAGAATTGTGGCGAAAGAAAATTCCTTAAACAATAGAATTGGAATTTATAAAGTTCTTTCCGTATCACTTTTTATTGGAGGAATCTTATCCTTAGTTCTATCCATATTTTTATCCATAAATATGGATTTTATAGTTACTAAAATATTAAAAAACCGTGCTGTTTACTACCCACTTTTATTTTCTATTCCATCCATAGGCTTAATAACTTTTTCAGGTATATTCAGAGGATTTTTTTATGGTCTAAAAGATATGAAGCCCCCAGCTAATGCTCAAATTTTTGAACAAGTATCCCGTATAGCTTTTGTATTATTGTACCTACTCTATAAAAAGCCGTCTAACCCTATTATAGGCGCAACTATAGGAGTTATTGGTATTTCAATAGGAGAATTTTTCGGCTTACTGTATTTAATACTTAGATTCAATATGAAAAAATTAAGCGCTAAAATACATTTTATAAGAACATATACAGAATCATCATTTAAAATAGCAAGTAGTATATTATTTATAGCTCTTCCTATCAGCATAGGTAGATTAGCTTCAACATTATTGCAAACTGCAACTTCAATTTTAATACCACAAAGATTAGTTATGGCAGGATATACGACTTCAGAAGCTATTCAAATTTTCGGTAAAATAACTGGCATGGCAATGCCTCTATTGTTTTTTCCATTTACAGTGACATCTGCTTTATCGGTTAATATTATTCCAAATATATCAGAACAAATAGCAATGAATAGGTTGGATGATGTTAATAAACAGTGTAATTTAGCAATAAAAATCACATTATTGGTTGCTATCCCAGTAACAATAACATATGCGGCTTTTGGTAATTTTTTAGGTCATCTAATTTATAAGGACTTAGATGTAGGGAAATATTTAACTGTAATAAGCTATTCAACAATATTCTTATGTATGCAACAGACTTTATCAAGTATTCTACATGGAATGGGAAAGCAAGTAATCTCTACACTTAACTTTTTGTTAGGTATGGTAATCCAGCTTTATTGTACATATTTTTTAGTTTCCAACCCTATATACGGTATAAATGGATTTTTTATTGGATATGTTACATCAGCGTTTGTAATTTTTATATTAAATTTAATCGTGTTAAAACGCTCTATTAAAATTAAATTTCCTATAATAGAACTTTTTGTTAAGCCGACGTTCTGTTCAATTTTAGTAGTTTGCTCTATGTTATACATCTATAAAGGTTCTTTTATAATTGTAGGAAACGAACTTTTAAGTACATTTATTGCTGCATTAACAGGAGGCATATTGTACTTGACTCTATTAACTATAACAAAAACCTTAAACACCAAATCAATGATGATAAGATCCTTTGAGAAATTTTTCAAAACAAACTCCTTTTCAAAAGAAAAATATAGATAGATTATTATAAATTATTATAAATAAAAGGATAACGATTGGGTTACACTTCACAGATCGTTATCCTTTTATTTATAGATACATTATTTAGTTTTATATTTAAAAAATTTGTTTGAATTAAATACCAATTCTATATTATTTCAATCTCATCTCCAGGTTTAACTACTCCACCTTTTATTACTTTAGTAAATATACCTTCCTTAGGCATTACACAGTCTCCAACAGTATAGAAAATAGCACATTTCTGATGACAGACTTTACCTATTTGTGTTACTTCTTGAATAGTTTCTCCTATTTTTAACCTAGTACCTACAGGTAGTTCATATAAAACAATACCTTCTGTAGTTATGTTTTCAGCAAACTTTCCAGGTTCTAGACCATCTGCACCCATTGCAATTGCTTTATCTATGCTTTCCTGTCCCAATAGGCTAACTTGTCTATGCCAATTTGCAGCATGGGCATCTCCTTCTAAACCAAAATCTTCAATAAAAACTCCTTGATCTATTTGTTCCTTCGGTATCCCTTTTTTTACACTGATATTAATTGCAACAACCTTTGCCATATATTTCTCCCCCTTATAATAAATGTTTTAGTAAAATTAAATATAAACTACATCTCCTATATTTTCCGTACTATAACCATCTAACTTTTGAATTTTATTAATAAACTCTTCACTCTTCATTACATTTATTAATGAAGCTATTTTCTTGTCCTTTAACATTTCCTTGGAAATACATAAGTCATAATCTTCCCAAGCAATAGGAATGAAATCTAAACCCATAGACTTTGCCGCAGATAATACTCCCATACCGCAATCTGCCGATTGCCCTGCAACAGCTGCCGCTACAGCCATGTGAGTGCTAAACTCTCTTTCATATCCAGCTATATCTGAGGACGATATATCATATTTTCCTAAGCAATAATCAAGCAAAATTCTAGTTCCCGCTCCTCTTTGTCTGTTGACAAATTGAACCTCACTTCTGGTTAAATCTTTCACAGATTGTATCCCTAATGGATTTCCTTTTTTAACCATCAATCCCTGACTACGCTTTACAAATTTAATTATAGCATATTCTTCATTATTTAAATACTTTTTAATATAAGATTTATTATACTCTCCCGTCTCTTCATCCATAAGATGTATCGGCGCTATGTGGCACTCATTCTTTTTCATAGCCATTATACCACCTAAACTTCCTACGTGAGCAGATGATAAAAACAGGTTCGATTGTTTTAAGTGCAGCTCATTGGATAACATATCTATTACCAAATCGTGACTACCAATAGAAACTATTGTATTATTTATTTCACAAAGAGATTTTAATAATTGAATTTCAACTTCTGTACCTACCTCATATCCCTCTACTCGCTGAGGTACCACAAGTATTCCGTCAGCCTTCACAAGTGACATTGTTACTCCAGCCCCTCTATCTAGAGGCGTCGCTATTATTTTATTACCAACAGCACCTAATTTAACTCTAATAAACTCCTCATACTTTAGCGAGGATATTATTCGGCGAGACAATATACATTTTGTCTCTCTAGGCTCTTCTAACATGAGTTTGTTGTACTGAAAGAGAAGTGGCTTTACAAAAAATTCGAATACAAAATATGCCGACACAGGATAACCAGGGATTCCTATTACAGGTTTTCCATTAACAATTGCTAAAATAGTCGGTTTTCCAGGTTTTATCGCAACACCATGTATAGATACATCTCCAATTTCTCTTAATACATTTACAGTATAGTCTTTAGAGCCAGCAGAAGAGCCAGCATTAATAACTACAATATCATTTTCCTCTGTCACTTCCAATATTTTATTTTTTATAAGATTGTATTCATCTGAAACAACTCCGTATTTTTTAGGAATACCGTTATATTCTGTTACCATTGCTGCAAACATACTAGCATTTGTTTCGATAATTTTACCTACAGATAATTCTTGCTCCACTTGTATAATTTCAGAACCTGTAGGAATTATACCAACTCTAGGTAGCTTATAAACCTCAATATCAATAATTTGACCTGCTAGCAAAGCTCCTATATCCATAGGCCGTATCTTGTGATTCCCACTGATAACAAGCTCGCTCTCGACTATATCTTCACCTATTGGTCTCACATGCTGCCAAGGTGTTGCCCCTTGCCTAATTTCCACAGTCGTATCATCTATTTCTATTACATCCTCTATCATAATTACAGCATTAAATAACTCTCCAATATATCCGCCCGTATTAATATAAACAAAGTCCTCCTCTAGCTTCAAATATATCGGATTATTTTCTGTTGCCCCGTAAGTTTTACTTGCAACTACAGCAATACCGTCCATTGCAGCAGCATTATAATTAGGAGAAGATTTCTTTGCAAAAACTGGTTTAGCAGTAATTCTATCTAAGCTTTCTACAACTGGTATAATTTCTGTATCTATTTTATTATTTAAAAAATTAATCTCCGAGAAATACTGTCTCTGGGCCTCTTCTAAGGGTATGTTCGTCAAATATGTGTTTCTATCCTCTTTTGCCATGTTATTTCCCCCTTAAATGTTAAAATAAGAAAACCTTAACTCTATCTCCTTTTACGATCCCCTCTTGATTTGTTCCTATTTTTATATATCCTTTGGATTTTGCCATCATTGAAAGCATTCCTGATTTTCCATAAACAGGATCAACAATTATCATATCCTCCTCTTCCCTTATAGTTACCATTACATAATGCTCTCTTCCAGGAGCAGAAGGAATATTGACAGCAATCTTCCCTTCAATATATTGAT
The DNA here is from genome assembly GCA_023387935.1 of Bacillota bacterium. Taxonomy (GTDB): domain Bacteria; phylum Bacillota; class Clostridia; order Peptostreptococcales; family Natronincolaceae; genus Alkaliphilus_B. The sequence continues at coordinate 8,425 of JAEWHG010000223.1, read as the reverse complement.
TCATTACTTGTTCCTTATAATATATTTCCTTAATTAAATAGCTTACGAAAATTTTATAGATAATGAGTGCAGAAACAGGCTGACCCGGCAATCCAAAAACTGCAGTATTATTTATCTTGCCAACTATAGTCGGCTTACCTGGTTTAACAGATATGCCATGAATAAATACTCCTCGGGCGCCAATATCATTAATAACATCTTTCGTGTAATCCTTTTCGCCCATTGAACTTCCACCTGATATTAAAACGATATGGCTATTATTAATACACTCCTTAACTTTATTTTTTAGCAAATCTCTTTCATCCTTTATAACAGCTCTCTCAATTACCATGCATCCATCTTCTACAGCGGCTGCAGATAAACTGTATGTATTCATATCCTTTATTTGTCCTAACTTCAGTTCTTCTGTAGGCGAAACTAATTCATCCCCTGTAGAAATTATACTTACTCTAATTTTTTCATAAACAGATACATCTATAATTCCTATTCCAGCCAATATACCAATATCCTGTGGTCTCAGTTTGTGTCCTCTTTTAAAAATAAGTTCTCCCTCTTTAATATCTTCGCCTTGTTTTAATACATTTTCTCTAGGTGCAACAGGTTTTTGAATGCAAATTTCATTTCCCAGAACCTCTGTGTACTCAATCATAACAACGCCATCACATCCTATAGGTAGCATTCCACCTGTAGGTACATAATAGCATTTTCCAGACTCTACAGTACTATTTGCCTCTATTCCCATCTCTACTTTTCCTTTATAACTTAAGAAACCTGGAACGCTCTCACTAGCTCCAAATGTATCCTTAGACATAACTGCATAACCATCTACCGTAGAGCGATGAAATCCTGGGACATCTATTGAAGCAAATATATCTTGTGATAGATATCTACCAACAGCATCTAGAATATTAATACATTCTTCATCTAATGAAACCATATTAAATGCATCTAATATTTTATTTTTTGCTTCTTCTACAGTAACTGTATTTAATAGATCCATATGATCGCTCCTTAAAAAAGTTAAATTATAGGTTAATTATATCATTAATTGATTAATTTGATAATAAAGAATAATTCCACATTAATAAGTTGCAAAAAAATAAACCCTCAATAATTGAGAGTTATAGTGTATCCAAGATGCCGTAAACCGTAAAATTCACACCCTCGCTCACGCAAGGTGGGTGACATATTCTATAATTTCGAAGTCCGCTCAAAGGTGGCATTCCGTCCAAATAAAAATAATATCTCCCGGATGTCTATTGTAGGTTGAATTTTACTAAGTTTTACAAACACCTCAGAATTTGTTTAATTGTTATCTTAATACTTATTATACACCAAATAGTTTTTTTTATAAAATGAAATTTCTTCCTATATGACTTTTCTTCAGTGAAATATGGCTAATATTGCAGAATAGCTCTAGCATAATACTTTTTCTTTCATATTTTCAACACATTCATTTATTTCTTCTTCATTTAAGGTTTCTTTATCTAAAAGTTTTTCTGCTATTGATGTAATTAGGTTTTTATTTACCTCTATAAGACTTTTTGTTTCATCATAAAGTCTCTGCATTTCTTTCTTAGCAATATGAACTAGCTTTTCATCGGCAGCTCCATGTCGTCCAAATAATATATCATAATTGATCATACCAACTTCCTCGTTCATACCAAACTGCTTAATCATAGCAATTAATATTTCTGTTGCTTTTTGTATATCATTACTTGCCCCTGTAGTAACATTGTCACTACCGAATATTAATTCTTCAACAATTCTACCTGCCAATGCAATTTTAATATTATTGACCATTTCTATTTTTGTGTTATACATTTTATCTGGAGGAATGTTCATACTAAATCCTCCAGCACCCTTTGTACTAGGAATAATAGTTACCTTTGTAACTTTATTTTCAGGGCAAATTAGCTTAGTTACAGCTGCATGTCCTGCTTCATGGTAAGCAGTGATTTTTCTATCAATTGTTCGAATTCCCGTTCTATCTTTTTTCTCATCACCTGCAATTACAGTATAAAATGCTTTATCTACATGAATTTCAGAAATAGAGTCCGCATTTTCCCTAGCAGCATTAATAGCAGCTTCATTCATAAGATTTTCTAGCTTTGCTCCGCTAAAGTATACTGTCTGTTCTGCTATACCTCTAAGATTAAGAGTATCCTTAATCGGTCTATCCTTACTATAAAGCTTTAAAATTTCATATCTAGCATTTAAATCAGGTAAACCAATTTCTATCTGTCTATCAAACCTTCCTGGCCTTAAAAGAGCCTCATCCAATGTATCTAATCTGTTTGTAGCCGCTATAACTACAATACCTTCACTACCCTTAAAACCTGACATTTCAGTTAAAAGCGCATTCAATGTTCGATCAGATTCATCGCTTCCTCCCATATTACCTCTATCTCTTTTTTTACCGATTGCATCTATTTCGTCTATGAATATAACACATCTGCCCTTTTCCTTAGCTCTTTTAAATAAAGATCTAATTCTACCTGCCCCTAGTCCAGCATATATTTGCACAAAATCAGAACCAGAAACTGCCAAGAAATCAACTCCTGCTTCATTTGCTAAGGCCTTAGCCATTAGAGTTTTTCCTGTTCCTGGAGGTCCATACAAAATTATACCCTTTGGCATTCTAGCGCCATATTTTTTATATTTCTCAGGGTTCTTTATAAAATCTACAAGCTCCATAATATTTCCTTTTGCTTCTTCATTACCTGCAATATTGCTGAATTTAACATTAGAATCTTTTTCAGTAGAAATTTCTATATTAGACATTTTGTCATATTCCTTAGAAACCTGCTGAGAATTATTTTTTGATAAATAAATTGCTACTACAGCAAATCCAGCAATGGACACAATACCCAAAACTAATTGACCTCCAGAATATTGAGTGTTTTCTTCATTTACCTCTATATTCTTAACTAACATGCTTTCTTTAAAGTCATCTAATCTCGGATTATCCGTTACAAATTGCTCTCCACTTTTAAGCTCACCTTTTAAATCAGGAGAATCTGAAATAGAAATGGATTTAACTTGATTGCTTTCAACTTTTTCTATAAATTCAATATAGGAAATTTCAAGTATTGGTTTTCTAAAGCTGAAGTTGTAAAGTATGATGGAAATAGCTAAAAATAGAGCAAGACTTAGTCCAAATATAAATATTTTCTTGTTCAGTTTAAATTTTTGCATAGAAAAACCCCCTTTAATATTATACTTTAAAAATTTAATATGTAAGGAGGTTGTTTACATAATATATTAACATAATTTACTTAGAAAATAAAGTCTCAAAATATGTATATTCTTTTTTACTTCATATGTCTGTAGTTTTTCAATATATCTTTTATTTTTCTACAAAAGAAGTTACATTTTTTATTATGATATCAACGGTTCCATCACCGTTTCTTTTAACATTATATTTCAAATTATCATCAAAGCACTCACGATCATTTTTTATTTCGAAACCAGTATCTGTTTTAATTGCTTTTTTCTTAAGTTTTTTTTCTACCCAAGGCTTATTAACCTCAAAGCTTGTTATTTGAAAACCATTACTGTTTAGATGATCTATATAATCCTTTTGTATTTCTTCATTAGCATCCATAGCTTCTTCTACAAAATTCCTAATATTTATCTCTTCTTCTTTTTTCAAACTATCGGATAGCGTTTCTCTTACCTTAGTCGCTGTATCTATATCTTGTCTTAACTGATTCCGTACCCATTTCTCGGTAATATTTTTAAACATTTTAGTTTTATCCTTACTATCCACTAATACATTGCTATTGAGGAAATCCTTTTCAAAGAAATTTGCTACTTCATTTTCTTGATCAGAGGATTGTTGTTTATCTAGTATCACTAGATCATATTCTTCGTTAGCTTCATATAATTTAATAAATGCACATTTCTGTAGTCTTTGTCCAACTCCAGGAAGACCTATTTCCTGTGGCATAATAGATACCTTAAATTTATCTTCTATGTACTCCACATTATGTATGTAAGATTTTCTGTAATCCATTTTCAACAAGGCCACATACTTTATATTTTCTACGGAGTAAATACATAGGACTAAATCACATGATGATACATTTCCATGGTTTTTCATAGCATTAAACAAGTGCTGAGCAATTATTTTAGAGCTATCAATAAATGCTTCCTCTTCGTACAACATAGCATCACAATGATCTCTAACAAGATTAGGTCCACTTATAAACTTAGCGATCCTATTGTCGTCGTCCTTCAATGAACGTACTATGTGTTTTTCTAAAAGTTCATATATCTCCTCTGTAATTTCTTGCTCATAATCTGTAAATAAGGGAGTATCCATTGACTTATCTAATACGTGTATAATGACTTTATGTAGAATCACACTATTTGTTTCTCTCATATATATCCACCCTTTCATTTATACTAGCCATATATTTTACATGTTTTTAAGTTTCATTCTAAGTTCCAACAAATCCTCCGGAAGATTGGCCTCTACTTCAACTTCACTTTTATATCTCGGCTGTAAAAAATATAGGTATTTAGCATGTAGCGCTTGACGTCCAATTAGCTCTCCATTATCATTACCGTAGAGGGTATCCCCTATTAATGGATGTCCTAAATGCTCCATATGTACTCTTATTTGGTGAGTTCGCCCAGTTAGCAGCTTTACTTCCACCATTGTTGCATTTTTATACCTTTCTAATACTTTAAACTCAGTAATAGATTCTTGTCCCCGTTCATCTACTACCCTTTTTATAGAATCATATGAAGTTCTATAGATTGGAGCTTCAATCCTACCTTCGTCTTCCTCTATTACTCCCCAAACGAAAGCAGCGTATTTTTTTTCTATCTTATCCTCTTGCATCTGTTCGGAAAGAACATGATGTGAATAGGCGTTTTTAGCAATAACTAACAAACCCGAAGTATCCATATCTAATCTATTAACAAATCTGATCTTACAATCAATTCCCTTATTCTTCAGATACCATGCAGCTGCATTCGCAATGGTATTGTCTGGATGACTTTTAGTTGGATGTGTTACAATGCCCGGTTGCTTATTTACTAATATTAGATCAACATCTTCATAAGCTACTTCAAATGGAATATTTTGAGGGATAAAATGATTCGATTCGTCCTCCATAAGAATTTTAATCTCATCTCCATTTTTTATTACCTCATGATATTTTAAATATTCTCCATTAACAAATATACTTTTGCTTCGCTTTAACTTGGACAATAGCCTACTGGAAAAATCCAACTTATTTTTAAGGACTTGCTTTAATTCTTTCTTATCATCACTAGGCTCTGCTTCATATACAATTATATTTTCTTTTTGCTTTTCTTCTAATATCATCTTATTATCTGCTCCTATAAATTTTATTATTTTTTTATTAAAGGGATTTTTTTGTTGCCGTAGAAATATAATATAGATACTGTAAACAACAAAGGAGAATGTCCATGGAGTCTACTAAAACCATAAATATTGTACATAATAACGAAAAATTATCTGTAGATACTGCAAATAATTTAAAAAACAAATTGATTTCCTTAGGATATAAAATTAGCACTACATTTGATACGGATACAGAATTAATTATTTGCATAGGCGGCGATGGAACATTTCTGAGAGCTCTAAGAAGTTATAACTTTCCTAACACCCCTGTAGTAGGTGTAAATACAGGTCACCTTGGATTTTTTACAGAAATTACCCCTAATGAAATAGATAACTTTCTTTTAAAATATATGAATAAGGACTATACAATTCAAGAATTTATACCAATTGAAGCAGTTATTTGCACTAGGCAGGACTGTAAGAACGTGATTGCTATTAATGAAATTGTTATTAAAGGCAATCGGTCTAGCACAATACACCTAGACATTTATGTTAATAATAATTTAGTACAACGCTTTAGCGGAGATGGCATACTTATATCAACATCTACTGGCAGTACTGCTTATAATTATTCTGCAGGTGGAAGCATTGTTGATCCTAGTTTAAATGTTTTGCAAATTACACCGCTATCCCCTATTAATACGAATGCGTATCGTTCTTTTACTTCTAGTATTATTTTACCATCCGATGCAATAATTAAAGTCCATCCTGAATATCGTTTCGAAGATTCTCTTCTTGTAGTAAGTGATGGTTTAGAACATAGACACAATAACATTGTACAAGTAAATATAAGTTTATCTCAATATAAAATAAATATGATAAGACTAGAAAACTACGAATTCTGGAATAGAGTTACAAGTAAATTTTTATAACCCATAAGCAAAGGCTTCTTTTTATATATAAGCTATATAGAAGCCTTTGTTTTATGTAATAATTTACATTACCTGCTTAAATGTTTTAAATTATAATTCAATATAAGTTGACTATTACTATATACCTCTAATACTACTATATTATATTTAAATGTTTTCTGGATATATTTTGAAAATTCTTTTTTAGATAGTTTGCATTTTTTCACTTCATACACTTCTACCTCAACTTCATCCCAGCCTAAAGACTCTAATTTTTTAATTTGTTCATAATTAGCAAGTTCTTTAGGTATGGAGGCAAATATATTGCCTTTCTGAACTTCATATGCTTTCCAAAACTGATTATGCACCTCTAAAAGATTACAATTCTTTAAATCCGATGTTCTTACTTCACCGAATCGTTCAAGATAGTCTCCTTCGTAGTAATTTTTTGTCATAACAGGTTTATATAAAAAGGTTTCATATGATATTTTTTCAACTTCAATATTTTCATTCATAAACATAGATTTTTCTATAGCTGCGTATTTATCCTTCATTTTTTGTGCAGACAAAATTAAATGATCTAAAAGCTCTACTTCTCTTCCGTTGAAGTACCCACTTTCTAAATTATATACAATTCTCTTTAAATCATACAAATCCTTATCCATTACTAGGTCCTCCTACACAATAATTTCATAACACAATTAATTATATTATAATTTGAATAAATAAAAAATAATTTCTCAATAATAGAAGAAGAGATACAATTATAAGTTGTAAATATTTTGTACTAGGATGTGAATATGTTGAAATGTACAAATTGCAACCAAGGAAATATAATATTAAAGGATGAAGTTACCTATGAGTATCATTACCATATAAAAGATGATGGAACAGTTAAGTGGAATGATGGCGAAGGATATACTCCTTATCTTTTTTTTAATAGGGAGCAAAAAGATTTTAAGCAAAAGATTCAATGTGATCACTGTAACAAGGAATATGATTTTAATATAGAAAAAGATCACGATCAACAGATGGTAATTCTAAAAAAAGCGATCCATTCTAACGGTGTATTAGATCCAGAACCATTTGCTTAAATAATTTCCATTTCTAACTAACCTCCATTTTCTATAGGAGGTTAGTATTTTCTTTATTTATTTAATTCATTAAACACAAAGTTAGAGTTTCCCTCACTCCACTGCCTATATCTTTCATCCATCTTGTAAAATTCCAACAAATTTGTTTTGCTATCAAATTCCCAAACAGCTACATTAAATTTATATTTTCCTGTAAGCAATATCTCTTCCATTATCATACCATTTTCATTGAAATATTCTTCAAAAATTTCTATTAAAGTCTTATTTTCTAATCCTAAATGTTGATATGTATCTACAGCCATAGCTTTAAATATCCAACTAAGCTCATTGGTTATTCTAATTATTTTTTTACTATAAAACCTTTTACTAGCATAAATATAAGTTTCGATATCTTTTGTACTTTCAAAGTCATCTACTAATTTTTCAAATAACCTCTGATTGATGGATACCCATCCTGCTTCTTTAAATTTATTATTTAAAATTTTAGTAATCGTGTCCTCTGGGATACTGTTCACTTTCTGTATTAAATCCTCTTCATCTATAGAATCGTACTCTAAAGTATTCGACGCAATATCTAAAAAAATATCTCTATTGACCCAAATCCATTCTTCATTTTTAATATTTAAGTTAAATAGTTGGTCTAAGTCACTTTTTTCTATTATTTTCTGTATATCTAAATTTGGAATATTAATCACCTTCTCTTTAGTATGCCTTTATTATATATAATTTTTATACATTCTACAATAAAATAAGGACTTAGTTACCTAAGTCCCATTTAAAATTAAATATTATTTTTTTCAGATATTTTATTTGCTAATAAGAACCCCACTCATTAACGCAATCAAAGATTGCTAATGGGTCCCGGGAACCTTGTTGTATTCACAATAATGCAATAGTTCCATCACAAGTTACTTTGCGTGTTGTATACTTCTATATCTATTCCTCTGCTATTTTCTCCTCTACTATTTCTTCTTCTACTATTTTTTCCACAATTCTTTCAGTTAAAGGGATTGCTATATTAGCTAAAGGAATAGATATAGCAATTCCAACTAATGAAGAGTTGATAAATGCTTTTAAAAAATCTTTAGTAAATCCTACAT
>JAEWHG010000073.1 GCA_023387935.1 Bacillota bacterium | reverse complement strand
CAACTTATGTTGAAGAAGAACTTGAAAAATATATTTCAGTATTAGAAATTGCAAATAGTTTTGGTGATTATTTGGAATTAGAGCAATAGAAATATCATATAAAAGAGTAAAAGTAGATAGGAATTTTGCTATCTACTTTTTTGAAGTTGTAAATATGAAATTAAAAATAAGTTTATGGCTTTGATAAGTATTACAAACAGCAATATATCTAATACCACCGAACAACCCCACAAGCTAATCTCTTACCAGCATCTCCAGAAGGCTGAGATCTATAATCATCAGGATTTTGATGGATTATAATTCCTTTTTCTATTACATCTTCAACAGTAAACTTATCTGTAAAGAAACACATTCTAGCTACTCCATTATTAGAAAATAGAACTGGAAAATCTCCTGCGTGGTTACCATGAGGCTGATTAGTTGGATTCCAATGTCCCCCTGCGGCTTGAAATGGATCGGCAGGATCGCCGACTACACAAGTGCCATTTTGATGCAAATGAAATCCAAATGGGCCAATAGGGTTACCATTGCCTACTGCCGGACTATAAGGTGGAAGACCTGAAACATCAACACATACATTTGTACCTCCTGCAGCTCTCGTAAAATGTACAGTGCCCCTAATATTTGGTGCAAGTGGTCCACCTTTTATGTTTGCTATAGCTATATTTCTGGTGCACATATCTGGATAATATCCATCTACAGGGTTTGCGTTGGAAGGCCAATTATAGGCTGATTTATTTTGATAATTATATTGTATATTTCTATTTTCGTAATATTGATAATAGTTCACTTTAACCAGCTCCTAATTAAAAATAACTAATAAATATTTAACATTTAATATACCTTATCTTTCAATTTCATAATATGAGAACATCGATGTAAAGGTTAGTATTTTTATAAATTAAAAAGCATTTTTTAGATTGTAAGCTTTATTACTGTTCGTCTTATATGAAAAAATTAATGTTGGTAGATGATGAAATAGGATATACACAAAACTTAGTTTTGATATAGGAAATGTGGATATCGCATATTTTGAAAATTAAACGTCATTATTATAAAATTAAATATTCAAACAAAACACCGTATTATTCAGAAATGAATTCTGCGGTATTTTTATGTCCCAATGCAAGATTATTATAAAATAAATAGTGTTTTTGAAACTAAAGAATTCTACATTTTAAAATTATCTTAGTAACTCATAACCTGCTAGTTATATGAATAAAATGTTAATATAGCTATTTAATTATTGGGGGTATTTAAATGGGATACTATGTTAGGGTAGAACCAGATGTAAACGTTTATGTAGAAGATCTTAATCCAGAGGGTTATAAGACAATCGTGTTTTTGCATGGTTGGCCAGGAAGTCATAATCTATTTGAATATCAGTTTGATGTGCTTCCTAAATGTGGATACAGATGTATTGGAATAGATATGAGAGGATTTGGTAAATCAGATAAACCATGGAGAGGATATGACTACAATCGGCTAGCTGATGATGTTAGATGTGTAGTTGAAACACTTAAATTACAAGATTTTATATTGGCAGGTCACTCAACAGGTGGGGCAATTGCTATTAGATATATGTCTAGGTACAATGGATATGAGGTATCCAAATTAGCTCTTTTTGCAGCAGCGGCTCCTAGCCTTATTAAACGTCCTAATTTTCCTTATGGTTTAGATCCTGAAACTGTAGTTGCTATTATTGAAGGAACATACACAGATCGTCCCAAAATGTTAGCGGATTTTGGTGACATATTTTTCTTTCAGCTTATAACTGCACCATTCTCTGATTGGTTCTTACAATTAGGTCTGCAAGCAGCTGGATGGTCCACTGCTGCCATTGCAAATACTTGGCTTAGCGAAGAACTATTTGGTGATTTAGAGACAATAAATGTTCCAACATTAATTATTCATGGAATTCATGACAAAGTTGTTCCATTTGAATTAGGTGAAATACAAAAACAATATATTAAATATTCGAAGCTTATGCCATTTGAATATAGCGGTCACGGTTCATTCTACGATCAGAAAGATAAATTTAATGAAGAACTTATAAAGTTTATTGAGGAATAAAGTTTCACGAATATCAACTGTGCCAATAAAAATATTAGAAACTAATAATTTATTTTAATACCGTATTATTCAGAAATGAATTTGCGGTATTTTTATGCCAAATTTATACTTTCATATGGTATATATAAAATATATAATAGTAATTATACATTAAATCTGAAAAGGGTGATATTGGATGTTAACAAGTTCTATTAAGACAGGCATTAAGAAAGGACTAGAAACTACCTGGTTATTAGCCAAGACCATAATTCCTGTGTATATTTTTGTAACAATATTAAACAACACGCCTATAATAGGCTGGATTACTACTTTATTTGAACCTTTAATGGGTATTTTTAATTTGCCTGGGGAAGCAGCTATTGTTCTGGTAGTTGGAAATTTACTAAACTTATATGCTGCTATTGGTGCAATTAAAGCGATTGAACTTACAGCTATGCAAGTAACTATTTTAGCTATAATGCTTTCTTTCTCTCACTCTTTGTTGGTAGAAACTGCTGTTACAAGGAAGCTTGGATTTAAAGTTTCCCATGCTCTAATTATCAGAATGGGGTTAGCCGTTATATCAGGCATAATTGTAGGAAGGGTGGGTGCATTAGTATGGTAGATATTTTAATAGAAGGCATAGTAGGCAGTTTAAGTTCTATTTATTCTATAGCTAAAATTGTGATACCTTTAATGGTCATACTTCAAATAGCTAAGGACTATAATATATTAGATAAAATATCAAAATCATTTGAATTTGTTGCAAAGTTTTTTAATATGTCAAGAGAATCTTCTTTACCATTATTAGTAGGAATTATTTTCGGATTGTCCTATGGAGCAGGAGTAATTATACAAGCTGCAAAGGAAGGAAATCTTTCAAAAAAGGATACATTTCTAATTTCTGCTTTTTTAGTGATCTGCCATGCTATTATTGAGGATACTTTAATATTCGTTGCAGTTGGTGCGAATGGATATATATTACTAGGGCTTAGAACATTTGCGGCTGCTGTTATTACATATATACTATCTAAAAGGATGAAATTAGATGATCTTATATCGGAAGAACGTAGTAGTGGAGAAAAGCTTTCAATTAAATAAAATAGTAGAAATCTCTCTTAAGTAAAATAAGAGAGATTTTTTGTGGTTTTGTGATGGAATGCATATTTTTTAAAATAAACTAAATAATAACATTGGAAATGATTAGTTATAACGTAATGTGGCAATGATTATTTATAGCTAAACAATAAATAAGGAGATGATAAATATGAACACATATGGTAGAAAAATGTCTCCATTGGAGCTAAGAGAGCATATTATTTCTTTTTTAAAAGAACATAAAAGTGGTACATTAGCTAGCGTACTAGATGGCCGCCCAAGATGTAGTCCAATACAATATTTTGTAGGAGAAGAGATGAATATTTACATAATATCTGCTGGGGGAGATAAGTTTAAGGCAATCGAACAAAATTCTGAAGTTTGCGTGCTAGTTAATACGGAGTATATTGATTTTAGAAAAATCAAAGGAATTCAAATGTTTGGAAAGGCGACTACAAGTCTTACAAATAGAACTATTTTTGATGAAGCTATAAGATATGCACCTGAGCCTTATATGTTGGAGATGAATAGGGATTCACTAAAGATAATAAAGGTCGTACCTTATGAGATAATATATTTAGATTCTATTCAATCAGGAGATAGAACAAAGCAAGTATTAAAGCATGATAAAGTAACTATCAGAGAAGATGAGCTGATCCCAGTTCATTAATTATAAAAGGAGGTTTTATTTATGTCAGTAAACAATGCAATGACAGCAGATTTTTTAAGATCTGCTTATGGTGGAGAAAGCGCTGCTCACATGAGATATTTAATCTGGGGAGATGCAGCAGACAAAGAAGGATTTCCTAACATTGGCAGACTGTTTAGAGCGATAGCCTATGCAGAATATGCCCATGCAGATAATCACTTTAGAGTGCTAAAGGATCAAACCGGAGATGCTACAGTAACCGCTGGAGCTATATTTGGTATAGGTAAAACAGTGGATAACCTGCAAGGTGCAATAAATGGGGAACTTCACGAAGTGGATCAAATGTATCCAGTATATTTAGAAACTGCTAGATTCCAAAATGAAAAAGATGCAGAAAGAGCATTCCATTATGCTTTAGAAGCAGAAAAAATTCATGCTAAAATGTTTCAGGAAGCTCAAAATGCTGCTAGAGAAGGTAAGGATTATGATATTGGAACAGTTTATGTTTGTGATGTTTGTGGACATACAGTAGCGGACCATTTACCAGACAAATGTCCAGTTTGTGGAGCAAAACAAGAAATGTATAAGGATTTCCCTGCTTAATATAAAGTTGT
>JAEWHG010000209.1 GCA_023387935.1 Bacillota bacterium | reverse complement strand
ATATACAGTGGACCAAGACATCTATGGAAACGGACAAAAGAAACCACAAACTGTACACTTTATAGATTGGGATAATGTAGATAATAATGACTTTTTAGTTACAAGACAGTTTGAAGTAAAAACTTCTATTGGAAAGTCTATCTACCCTGACATTGTTATATTTGTTAATGGAATTCCAGTAGTCGTTTTAGAATGTAAATCTCCATTTTTAGAGAAGGCTAAAAATCAAAACATAGGTAAAAAAGAGGCTTTCCAGCAGCTTAGGAGATATATGAACGAAAGAGATAGCAATATAGAAGAAGGGCAAGCAAGACTTTTTCATACGAATTTCTTTACAGGTATACTTAATAAATACCATGCCTATGTTGGAACTATTAGCTCAAAATATAATCATTATTTAGAATGGAAAGATCCTTATCCAGTTAAAAAAGATAAGGTCTATAAAGTAGAGGATTTTGGGCAAAACATATTTATTCAGGGATTACTTGAGAAGAGAAACCTTCTAGATATTATGAGAAACTTTATATTATTTGAAACTGATAATGGAGCTACTATTAAGAAGATAGCAAGATACCAGCAGTTTAGAGCAGTTAACAAAGCCATTCATAGGCTAAAGGTCGGAAAAGATGCTCTATCAAGGGGTGGGGTTGTATGGCACACTCAAGGATCTGGGAAGTCACTAACAATGGTAATGCTTGCAAGGAAAATTAAAAGAACTAAGGAGCTTTCTGATGCTACGATTGTTGTTGTAACAGATAGAGTTGATTTAGATAAGCAGATTTATGGTACATTTATTAGAACCTTATCTAAAATCACAACGCCAGAAAGAGCAGATAAAATAGCGACTATGAAAGAGCTTTTATCCCTTGCTCAACCTAAGATTATTATGACGACGATTCAAAAGTTTGAAAGTGAAACTGAAGAAAGAGAAGTAATAGAAGGTGGAAAGAAAGTTAAAAAGAAGTTTGCACTGCCTTATGAAGTATTAACTACAAAGTCTAATGTAATAGTATTATCAGATGAAGCCCATAGAAGTCAGTATAAAGATACGGCAGCCAACATGAGGGTAGCTCTTCCTAATGCTACTTTTATAGGATTTACAGGTACGCCAATAGATAAGGAAGATAAATCAACGCCAAGAACCTTTGGTGGATATATTGATAAATACGGAATTAAAGAAGCAGTGGAAGATGGAGCTACAGTAAAAATAGTTTACGAAGGAAGAATGCCACAGCTTCAAATTAAAGATACATCACTGGATGAATTATTTAATGAAGCCTTTGAAGATAAAAGCGAAGAAGAAAAAGAAGCTATAAAACAGAAATATGGGAATAAAGCAGTAATAGTAGAATCGGAAGATAGAATTAATGATATTGCAAAGGATATGTTAAAACACTATAGAGATCATATTCTGCCTGATGGCTTTAAAGCTCAAGTAGTATGTATAAGCAGAGAGGCCTGCGTAAAATATTATAAAGCCCTTACAAAACACATGAAGGATATCGTAGGAGAAGATTTAGAGTGCAGTGTTATTTTTTCTGGAAAATTAAATGATCCTCCTCATTTAAAAGAACACTTTACTACAAAAGCTGACCAAGAAACTATAATTGATAGATTTAAACAGCCAATACATAAAGATAAGCTAGCCTTTATTATTGTAAAGGATATGCTACTAACAGGCTTTGATGCTCCTATAGAGCAGGTAATGTATCTAGATCGGTCATTAAAAGAACACAACTTACTTCAGGCAATTGCAAGGGTGAATCGAACTCATACAATTGATATAAAGAATAAATTTGAAAAAGGAAAGCTAAGAAATAAGGCCATTGTAAAGCAATGTGGCTATGTTGTGGATTATTATGGCGTATCACATTACTTAGAAGAAGCCTTAGCCATATTTGATAAAGAAGACCTAGGTGAGCCAATGCAGCCTATAGGGGATTTATATAAAGAAATGCTCTCCTTTAGAGAAGATGTTATGGGGATGTTTAAAGGCAAGGATAAAAACAACTTAGATGAATTAGTTAAGGTTTTAGAACCTGAGGATAAGAGAGCAGAATTTGAAATAGGGTATAAGCGGTTTTCTTCAAGCATTGAAGCCCTCCTTCCAACCCATGTAGGAACTGAAATTTTAAACGATCTAAAATGGCTTGGATATATAAGAGCTGCATCAAAGGCAAAGTATAGTCCACAGGATGAACTGGACATTAGTGATTGTGGAGAAAAGGTAAGGGAAATTATAGAAGAGTATCTACAGTCCCTTGGCGTAATTCAGTGGATAGAGCCAATTACATTATTTGAAGATGATTTTAAAACTAAAATTAAGACTTTAAAATCTGATGAAGCTCAAGCATCTGCCATGGAACACGCAGTAAAACATGCAGTCAATGTAAAGATGGAAGACAATCCAGTGTTTTACACTAGCCTGCTTGAAAAGCTGCAGAAAATATTAGATGATACTAAAAATGATTTTATAGAAAGAAAAAAGAGACTTCAGGAATTTATAGAAAATGAAGTGGAACAAGGTACAAAATCTCAGTCTCAGAGCTTAGGTTTAGATGAAAAGGAATTTGCATTCTTTGAAGTAGTTAGAAAATATATTTCAGAAGAAGATAGCGTAAAGGAAGAAGAGGCATCTTTCATAGGAAACGATGTGATTGATCTATCTAAGCACATTGCTATAGATGTTCGCAGGGTTGTGAAAGAAAATCACTCCCCTGATTGGACTACAAATCAAAGCAAAACAGGGGATATTGAAAGAGCAATATTTATGATGCTGAATAAAAACTACTTTAAACAGATTAAGTTAAACGTAAGAAAGAATATGGTAAATCCACTACTAAACTTAGCAAAGAAACATTTTTCAAAATTAGATGAGGAATAGTGATACAGTATGAAATTAGAATTTCAGTATGGAACAAAAAACATAGCATTTAATGTTCATTTTAAAGATAGAAAAACCATGGAAATAGCAGTAGAACCACCGGATGTGGTTACTGTTAGTGCTCCACTGGGTACAACTAATGAACAAGTTATAGAAAAAGTAAAAAGCAAAGCAAACTGGATTATTCAGAAATTCTATTCCTTTAAACACATGAATTATCAGTCTATTCCAAGGGAATTTGTTAATGGTGAATCCTTTATGTACTTAGGAAGAAACTATTCTCTTCAAATAGAACTGGATCAAAATATTAAGATACCAGAAGTTAAACTCTATAGAGGAAAGTTTATTGTTCGCTCAAAAAATAAAGATGAAAAAGCCATAAGAGATGCCATGGAAAAGTGGTATAGGGAAAAGGCAAGAGTAGTAATAGAAGATAAAGTTAAGTATTATCAAAGGTTCTTTAGTAAGGCACCAACAGTCATTAAGGTTAAAGAGCAAAAGAAAAGGTGGGGCACTTGTACATCTAAAAACGAGCTTCTATTTAACTGGAGATGTATCATGGCTAAATCAAATGCCCTTGATTATATTGTAGTTCATGAAATGTGTCATATGTATTATAAAGATCACTCAAAAGAATTTTGGGAACTTCTAGCTTCAGTGCTTCCAGACTATGAAGTTAGAAAAGAGTGGCTTAAGAATTATGGAGTAAGGATGGATTTATAAACAAAAGATATGGACTTTCTAAAGGAGTGAATAATAATGGCAGAAATAAAATATGAAATACAAGAAAATGTAGGTGTACTTTCTAAAGGTAGTAAAGGCTGGACAAAGGAACTCAATCTTATTAGCTGGAATAATCGAGAGCCTAAATACGATATTCGTGAATGGGACCCAGAGCATGTAAAGATGGGTAAAGGGGTTACGCTTAGTAAAGAGGAATTGAAGAAGTTAAGAGATATACTGAATGGTATGGAGTTGTAGCATATTTATTTAGAATCTAATTACAAAATAGCAAGGAGGTGCAATAAAATATGCTAAGAACTAGAGAGTATTTATAAAGTAAGAGCATGTTACCTGCATGCTTGCTTAAAGTATGTTACAAGAGATTTTATGACGAATTCTACATTAAGAGAAAGATTCGGTTTGAATGATAAAGATATATCTAGTGTATCTAGAATTATTAAAGATGCTTTAGATGCTGACATGATTAAAGCTTCAGATCCAAATACGGCACCAAGATATTTAAAATATGTTCCATTTTGGGCTTAGTTTAACTTGCTGGTAACTTGCAAAACAATTTTTTTGTAGATTTATTTTATGTAATTAAAAACTATAAATCCTTTAAAATCAACGTTTTAGTTCATTGTAATTTATGGAATTTAACTTGCTGTTAACTTGCTGGTAACTTGCAAAACAATATTTTTATAAATCAAATTTAGGTAATAAAAAATTATAAATCTCTTAAAATCAACGTTTTGAGCTACTATAATTAAGGGAATTTAACTTGCCGGTAACTTGCAAAGTAATTTACAGATTTAATTTTTTTAAAATAGCTATTGATAAATAATAATTGGATGAAAGATGGAAAAAGGGTGATAATCTAATTAAAGATTATCACCTTTTATATGCCCACATGCTTCCCACATTACATGAAAAACTATAAGATACCAGTCCTTTAGATGCCAATGATGTAAACCAAACTAAATATTGAATGAGCTAAATGCTTATTTTGATGGTCTTAACCACCATCTAAAATAGTGTTTTGTTCACGGATTGAGTTTATTTATTGTGCAGGTAAATTTTTTTAAAGAAAAAATAAATATGTAATATTTTAAAATATGTTTTAATGCAAGTTGCTAATGATAGAGGAAAAGAATAAGTTCTGTTGAATATTAAAGTAAATATGGAAAAAATACTATGTATGACAAGTTCCATCAATTCGATATTTTCTAGGTATACTACAAGGGATGCGAAAGAATAGGTAGGAGGCGGCATAATTTAAGGAGGG
>JAEWHG010000186.1 GCA_023387935.1 Bacillota bacterium | reverse complement strand
ATAAGTGATAGAATAAATATAAACACAGATAGCCATATGAATTAAAAATATGAATAATGAGGTGAAGTAAATGGCTAATACAAATAATCAAAGTAAAGAAATAGCAAAGGATTTTTTTATTTTAAATAGCAACACTATTCCAACCAGTGAGTTTCAACAAAAAGACACTACTGCGTATCCTTCTGTTTATGAAGTAATTAGAGTGATTGATGGTACCCCATTATTTTTTGAAGAACACATAGAAAGACTGGTTAAATCATTAGGTCTACTGAACTATGCTCTACCTTGGGATAAAAAAATTATAAAAGAAAATATTTACGAACTAATTAACATAAATAAATCCTATCACTACAATATTAAAATTGTTATTAACGGACTGAATACTGAAAAGCCTAACTTATTTATATATTTTATTACTAGCAACTACCCTGCTGACGAACAATACAATAACGGTGTACATACTATACTTTATGAGGCAGAAAGAGAAAACCCAAATGCTAAAGTAATCGCAGCAACCTTTAGAGATGCAGTAAATAAAAGCATGAAAAATGCAAATGCCTATGAAGCACTTTTAGTTAATCAGAAAAACGAAATAACAGAGGGCAGTAAATCGAATCTATTTTTTGTAAAAGACAATGTTTTCTATACATCTCCTGCAAAAGATGTATTACTTGGCATTACCCGTGACCGTATTATACAGCTATGTCTTCAACTAAATTATGAGGTTAAAGAAGAAGTTATCCCTGTTTCCTTCCTAGAAGAAATAGATGGACTATTTTTAACAGGTACTTCCCCTAAGGTTCTTCCTATTGCATCTATAGATAATAAAAACTATGATTCTAGCGGAAATCCAGCTATACTTGCTCTAAAAAAAGCTTACGATGATCTAATAAACAATTACATAGCTAAAAGCAAAGAATCTGGGGAATAATCCTCAGATTCTTTGCTTTTTATTGCAAATTACATAGTTTGTATAATTTCATTAAAGCTCATATTATTCTGTAATTGCTCAGTTAAGTCCATATTCTTATTCACTATTTTTTTAACCTTAGGAACCTTGGACATATCATTCATAACAACACCACCGATTACTTTACCCTTAGCTAAGAATAGTTTGTAATGCGCCTTTTTAGCTTCATCCACTTCCTCTATGGTTTTATCGCAGTCCTTAACATTACCTACAGAAAATACAGACAGCTTATCTAGCATTAGCATGGCATTAAGCTCTGGTATTGTATACTCAGCATTTCCACCTGTCATATTTTCTCCAGCTACAGCACCTTCATCACCAGATATTCCCCATAAACCAACAACCATGCCATTCAGCTCTGCCACATCTCCAGCTGCATATACATTATGGACATTTGTTCTCATAGAAGAATCTACTTTAACGCCTTTATCAAATTCAATATTACTATCCTTTACTATATCTAAAATCGGACGTATCCCAGCTGAAATTAATATTGCATCAGTTTTAATTTCTCTTCCATCCTGCAGACGAACGCCTTCTACTTTTCCATTCCCTAATATTTCATCTGTGCCAGCGCCTAAATATAGGTTGAGTCCATTTTCCTCTAATAGATTACCAAATTCCTTAGATAGTCCTTCGTCTAATTGTCTAGGTAATAAGTGGGGGAAAAATTCAACTATATTTACTTCCTTATTTAGCTTTTTAATTGCCCATGCAGCCTCTAAGCCTAGAAGTCCGCCACCGATTACTGTAATACTATTACATCCTTTAAAATAAGCTTGAGCTTTCTTTAAATCATCTATAGTTCTTAGTGCAAATACGCCTTCTTTTTCATTTCCTTTAATAGGCGGAACAAAAGGCTTGCTTCCATTTGCAAGTAATAGTTTACCATATACCATCTTACTACCATCACTTAACTCTACTTCATCGGCATAGGTATCTATTTTAGCAACTGATTTTCCTAAAATAACCTCAATATTTCGATCCTTATACCATTTTTCATCATGAACAAAAAGTTCATCATCCTTGAAGTCCTTCGAAATAAAGTGGGATAACTTTACCCTATAATAGGTTAAATAGTTTTCTGCAGAAATTACAGTAATTTTACCCTTCTCGTCATTTTTACGAATTGTCTCTGCAGCAGATAAACCAGCAATTCCATTCCCAATAATAATATAATCCCTCTGATTCATAATAGTCTTCCTCTCTAATTTTAGTATTAAGCTATAATAGCTTGAAATATAATTAAGTCTATACTTAAAGCGCAAAATATATTCCGATACAATTAAGCTTATTATACCCATGCTAAAATTATTAAATCGGATAGGAAAAAATTATTTTTTAGTAAACAAGCTCTTTAAATTCTCTAAATCTAAATTCTGCTTACTTGCAGTTATATTTTCTTCTTCTATCTCTACATATATTTCCTTGCGATATATTTCTAATCCTCTTGGGGCTTCAATACCTAGCTTTACCTTACCGTCTTCTATTCCAAGGATTTTTATTTCAATATCCTTGCCTATTATTATACTTTCATTAGCTTTTCGTGATAAAACCAACATTATAATACCTCCTCTGCATTTTTTTCTTCCTGTCTATTATTATTTTGCAAAGCAGAGTTTTTTATTTCTTCTAAGATTAAATGTCTACTACTGTATTCACTATCCTGTAGTAAAATTTGCTTAGCTTTTCTGTTAACATGATTTACTATAATAGGAGCAAATAAATTTGCACTCATTTTGCTAGTATCTTCAGGTATTGTGACTATTGTATATATGCTTATATCTTCATGGGATTTTATATCTAGCTTCTCAATAGCACTTTGTGGTAAATTAAATTCGTAATCTCCTTTAAACGTAAAAGGATTAATAATAACAAAGGCTAGATTTTCATCTTCCACACATTGAAGCCAGTTAAACGGTACTTCCTTATCAGGGTTTTCAATAATAATATATTTCTCTAACCCTTCAAAACCAGGTATTCCATCAGGAAAAAAAATAATATCATCTTCCATAATTTCTATTTCACCAAAATGTTTAGTCTTCATAAGTATACTTGCACCCCTTATCTTTAGTTTATTCCTAAGTTTCTATTTACTCCCTATTATATACTAATATATATTCCATAGAAAGTATCCCTTAAACTTCAAAGTGACAAGTTTTTATAATTTACAAAATAATACAACATTTTGCTATCTTTGCCGACTTATGAAACAATGGTATACTGTAATGTATAAGAGCGTTAAATATGTTAATAGGTCTATGTTTAGGAGTTGATTCTATGGATAAAGAAACACTTATTAATTTAATTAATAATAATTTTCAAGAAGGAATTCATATAATAGATAGCCAAGGAAAAACCCTGCTATACAATAGTACTATGGCTGATTTTGAGGGTTTGGAAGTAGATGCAGTATTAAATAAACAATTATTAGATGTTCTCCCTTCCTTGCAAGGAGAAAGCACACTGATGCAGGTACTTGCAACAGGACAGGCTATTACAATGAATTATCAAACCTATTTTAATAATAATGGAAAACAAATTTCAACTATAAACTCTACATGGCCTATTGTCAAAGATGATAAAATAGTGGGAGCTGTTGAAATAGCAAAGGATGTAACCAATCTAGAAAAGGCTGTAAATAAATTTCTATATTCTAATGATCCCGATAAGCACAGCAAGCAAAAAAGTGATGTGTCTGCCAAATATGTGCTCAATGATATTTTAGGCAGCTCCCCAGAAATATTAAATGCAAAACAAATTGCAAATATGGCTAGTAAAACCAACTCTTCCGTCCTTATAATAGGAGAATCTGGCACAGGTAAAGAACTATTTGCTCAGAGTATACACAATGCTAGCAGTCGAAAGTACAAACCATTTATTGCAGAAAATTGCGCTGCCCTTCCCGAAACCCTACTTGAAGGACTATTATTTGGAACTGCAAAGGGTGGATTTACAGGCGCTATAGACCGAGCTGGACTTTTAGAGCAGGCTAATGGTGGAACTTTGCTATTAGACGAAATTAATTCTATGCCTTTAGGTCTACAGGCAAAGCTCCTAAGGGTTCTTCAAGAATCAAAGTTTAGGCCTATTGGAAGCACAAAGGAAATAGAAGTTGATGTTCGGATTATTGCAATTACTAATGAAGATCCATTTAAACTAATAAAGGAAGGTACTTTAAGAGAAGATTTATTTTATAGACTAAGCGTTGTGAATCTTTATATACCACCCCTTAGAACTCGCGAAGGAGATATTCAACTATTAACTAGTTATTTTATCAAAACTCTGGAAAAGAAGCTAAATAAAAAAGTTTCTGGTATAAACAGTGCCGTAGAAGATTTCTTTAGGAAATATTCTTGGCCAGGAAATGTTAGAGAGCTTCAGCATGTTTTAGAAGGAGCTTTAAATATATTACAGGATAATGAAGTCATTGGGCTAGAACACCTTCCATATTATATAAAAAAACATTTCCATAGTCAGTCAACCCATGTGGAATCCCATAATAATATTAAAATTCACACATTAGATGCGATTGAGAGCAGAAAACTAAATCTGGATCTATATCTTAAAGAAATCGAAGATCAGCTGATAGCCGATGCTTTAAAAACAAACAATTTTAACATAACTAAAGCTGCTGAGTCATTAGGCATTACGAGACAAGGATTGCAATATAAAATAAAAAAAAGTTCACTAAAAGATGAACTATAAATATAACAGCAAAATACCTTGCCGCAAAAGAGCAAGCTATTTTGCTGTTTTTTTATAATTATACATTTTTTGTAATAAAATTCATTGCAATCTTATTTGTAAAAAATTAGTTGTTGCTAAATTTTTTTAATATCCCTATTATTAGTAGTATATATTGATTTGTAAAAAAATTCGCACTATCTCTACTCACTATAAGTACAGATTTTATATTCAAAATAATCTATTAAATAATAATTTTTTCAATATTGGCACCAGTATTGCTAATAGTATATATCAGCAACAATAAATTATTAACTACTACACAAGGAGGACAAAAAATGAAAGAGATCCGCAGGCCTTATATTTACGAAGCAATACTTTCTTTTCTATTTCTTATTCTAGTAATGGGAATTGGTATTGCAAAATTTGGAGCAGACCCACACATTCCAATGCTATTTGGAACAGCTTTTGCAGCATTAATTGCACTTAAGATTGGTTACAAATGGGAAGATGTGGAGAAAAGCATGTTTGCTGGAATAAACCAAGCTCTTCAAGCAATTATTATTTTAGCTATTATCGGTGTTTTAATCGGAGTTTGGTTACTAGCCGGTGTGGTTCCTACAATGATATATTATGGTTTAAGTATTTTAACACCAACAATATTTCTAGTAGCTACAGTTATAATCTGTTCCATCACATCTCTGGCAACAGGTACATCATGGGGAACCATTGGTACTATAGGGCTAGCTTTAATGGGAATAGCGCAAGGACTTGGAATTCCTGCGCCGATTGCAGCAGGTGCCATTATTTCTGGAGCGTACTTCGGAGATAAAATGTCCCCACTTTCTGATACAACGAACTTAGCACCAGCTATGGCAGGTACAGATGTATTTACTCACGTTAAATTTATGTTGCCTAGCACATCTATCTCTTATGGTATAACTCTAATTTTCTTCCTAATTATAGGATTAAGATTTAGAGGAGCAAGTGTAGATCTTTCAACTATAGAGCAAATTCAATCAGGGTTACAGGCTAACTTTAATATATCTCCATTACTATTAATTCCACCTGTAGTAGTTATCCTTGCTATTGCTAAAAAAATGCCAGCTATTCCTGGTATATTCTTAGGTATTATATTAGGTATTGCATTTGCACCTATTTTCCAAGGTGCTAACCTTGGTGATATTTTATCAGCAAGTTTTGGTGGATTCGTAAGTGAAACAGGTATAGAAGCAATAGACAGTCTTCTTACAGCAGGCGGTCTTGAAAATATGCTATTCTCTATATCTCTTACAATTATAGCTATGATGTTTGGCGGTATAATGGAGCAAACAGGGCAGCTTGAAGTAATAGTTGAAGCTCTATTAAAACGTGTAAAAAGTATACCGGGGCTTATTAGTCTTACCATAGCAACTTGTATAGGAAGTAATATAGCAATGCCAGAACAATATATTGCTATCGTTGTTCCTGGTAGAATGTATGCGAAGGCTTATAAAGAAAAAGGACTACATCCTAAAACTCTTTCAAATACTTTAGAAGGCGCTGGAACATTAACTTCTGCCTTAATACCATGGAATACTTGTGGTGTATTTTTAACCAGCGTACTTGGAGTTAGTACTGCAGCTTATTTTAAATGGGCATTGTTTAACTATTTAACTCCTATCATAATCATACTTCTGAGTTTTACTGGAAAAATAGTAATTTCAAAAAGAGAAGATGATCCAGACACAATAGTAGAAGCTATATCATAATTTATTTATAATTTTAAAAACAAATGCCAAGATGCTAAAGGATTTAATCCCAGCATCTTGGCATTTACTATGTTAACGAACACTTTCTCCCAGATATGCCTTCTTTACTTCTTCATTAATTAAAAGTTCTTTACCCGTACCCTCTATAGTAATCAACCCAGTTTCCATAACATAAGCCTTATGTGCAATTTTTAAAGACACGTTAGCATTTTGCTCTATTAATAAAATAGTAACTCCCTGCTTATGAATTTCTTCAATAATATTAAATATTTCCTTTACGATTAAAGGCGCTAAACCCAAGGACGGCTCATCCATCATCAATAGTTTTGGTCTAGACATTAGAGCCCGCCCCACCGCTAACATCTGCTGCTCTCCACCAGATAAGGTTCCTGCTAGTTGCCACGTTCTTTCTTTTAATCTAGGAAATAATGTGTATATCCATTCCAAATCATCTTTAATATTTTTTACATCAGTTCTATAAAAAGCACCTACTTTAAGATTTTCTAGCACTGTTAGGTTTGGAAAAACTCTTCTCCCCTCAGGTACAAGAGTTATACCTTTTTTTACTAAATCCTTTGTCTGCACCTTAGATAAATCCTCACCATTATATGTTATTATTCCTGATTCCGGCTTTACTAAACCTACAATGGAGCGTAGTGTTGTACTTTTTCCAGCACCATTCGCACCAATCAAAGCAACTATTTTATTTTCCTCTACCTCTAAATTAATCCCTTTTAAGGCTTTAATGCCTCCATAGGAAACCTTTAAGTCCTGTATTTTAAGCATCCTCACTCACCCCCAAATAAGCCTCTATTACTTTGTCGTTGTTTTGAATTTCGTAAGGGGTTCCTTCTGCAATGGTAGTACCGTGATCCAATACATAAATACGGTCAGATATACCCATAACCACCTGCATGTGATGCTCAATTAAAAATATACTTAGTTCAAATTCATTCTTAATTCGCTCTATAAAATCTGTTAAATCATCTGTTTCTTTTGGGTTCATCCCAGCAGCAGGCTCATCCAATAAAAGTAGTTTTGGATTAGTAGCTAATGCTCTTGCTATTTCTAGCTTGCGCTGAAGCCCATAGGGAAGACTGCTCGATTTTTCATTTCTAAAATCTAATAGACCCACTTTTTCCAATAACATATGGCATTTTTCAAGTATTTCTTTTTCCTCTTTTTTATATTTAGGCTGCCATAATTTTTCTAAAAAGTGTGGATAAGCTTTGCCTCCAACTGCCTGAAGTAAGTTGGTTTTTAAATGTAGGTGGTTGGCTATAAAAACATTATCCAGCACACTTAATTCTTTAAATAGACGAATGTTTTGAAATGTTCTTGCCAT
>JAEWHG010000178.1 GCA_023387935.1 Bacillota bacterium | reverse complement strand
TTACATTGTTCTAGCATTCTATCTATCAATATTGGTCCAGTTGCATGTTCCATAGATCCTGGATAGTTTGCCACTTCAGCAGTACTTACAATTTGTCCACCTGCTTTTTCCTTTTCTAAAATCAATGTTGACATTTTTCCTCTAGCAGCATATAACCCAGCAGATAACCCAGCAGGTCCTCCACCTACTATAATTACATCATAAATATTTTCCATTTGATTCACTCCTTAAATTCATATTGTATTATCTTTATACTTAATAATATTTAATTTAAACATAAATAACAAAAATTCATAAATTCTAAATTATTTGTTAATTTTATTTCTACCTAACCTGCCTCATGCTTTCAATGCCACTATCTATTAATCTACTATCAATTTCCATAAAATCTTCTAATATTTCACAATCCCAATTTTGTGGAGTTTTAGCCTGAATAAATTTCTCAGCTGTAATTATACTATTCTCTATAATCATTAGAGAATCCATATGTAAATTTTGTTTTAAATCTGATATTACAAGGCTTTTATACGGAGTCTCATTAGGTTTTACGCTTCCCGAAAGTGGGTGTGTTAAAAGCATGTATCCTTCATGGACTTTATTTCTTGTTAAATATAAAACATCTAAATAGCAGCCATCTATAAATTCTATAGGGTATTCATTTTCATACCTTTCTCTAACCTTTATGTTGTTTGTAATAATTATTCCATTCACCCAGCTCACCTCTATAAATTCAAATATGATCTTTTCCAAAATTCAATCTTTTTATTCACTAAAATTCCTCGATGCTATCACATCGACTCATAGCGCATACTATTTTAGACAATAAAAAACAGAACAACTAACACAACATCGCGTCGTTTTAGTTGCTCTGTTAATTAACCTGAGAGTTTCTTTCCTAAAATAAAATTTGTTCGTTTCCACTCACAAACTTTATATCGCACTCAATTTAAAACTCTGTTTTAAATATCAAGTGCTCAAAATAAAATTTGTTCGTTTCCACTCATAAACTTTATGTCGCACTTAATTTAAAACTCTGTTTTAAATATCAAGTGCTCAAAACAATATGGAAATTGCCCCGTCGGTGCAAAATTATGCTTTTCAGAGTACCGTCCAAATGCGGTCCTTTTGCCTGAGATATTCACTAAAAAATGGCGAATCTTTTAGCTTCTTCCTTCGGCGTTTAGCATTCTATGCTAAATCTCTCCCGCATTTTTCTTCCAGTAACAATATTAAATTTTTTATATACCAAATTATTCTAATCTTTGATTTTATTATAATATACATAGTCGTAAATAACAACTATTTTTTGTTAATTTTTTAGCAATTTCGTTATTTTTTTACAACGAGATAAATTATGTGTTTTTATTCAGCAACGAAAAAAATAGCTAATGTACCTGGTCCAGCATGGGTCCCTATTGTACAGCCGATTTCACTTATAAGAAGTTCTTTTGGGTTAAGTTCCTTTTCTACCTGCTCTTTTAGAATTGCTATGGTATCTGCAGAATCTGCGTGAGAAATGCCAATCACTTTATCCTCAAAGTTTATTCCACGCTCTTTTGCAATTTCTATCATTTTTCCAATTACCTTTTTGCTTCCTCTTACTTTGTCTAAAGGTTCTACCAATCCATCCTTAACTGTTAAAATTGGTTTAATATTTAACATCGTGGCAATAGTAGCCTTCATTGGATTTAGACGACCACCTTTTTTTAAATACTCTAATGTATCAACAGTAAAAATATGATTCACCTTCGATTTCATTTCTGTCATCTTATCTATTATTTCATTCACATTTTTACCTTGTTCTACCATCTTAGCAGCTTCATATACGAATAAGCCACCACCAAGCGATAAACCCATTGTATCAAAAATATGTATTTTTTCACTTTCTAGTGATTCTTTAGCTATTAATGAAGATTGATGAGTGCCACTTGCTCTTGAAGATCCGTTTATATACAAAATTTCGTTCCCTTCGTTTAAAACCTTCTTGAATACATCTACAAATGTATTTGGGGTAATTTGGGAGGTTTTGGGTAAATCTGTGGATTTTGAAAGTTTTTCATAAAACTGTGAACCTGTTAAATCAATACCATCTCTATATTCCTCATCTCCAAAGATAATAGTTAAAGGTACCATAATAATATTATGTTTTTCTATTACATCTTTAGGTATGTCTAGCATACTATCTGTAATAATTTGAATTTTATCCATTTCATCCCTCATTCCCTTGATTAGTTAATTAATTATCTGTTTATTTAATTACATTCTATACTTTTTTTAACAATTTTACAATATTTTCTATCTATAAATAATGAAAACTCTTTATTGCTCTATCAATTAAATTAAAACTTCAAAAAAGTGAAATAGAGTAGTTTTATCTACTCTATCTCATATTTGGATAATTATATTGTCTTAATACTTCGTATACTACAATAGAAACAGAGTTAGATAAATTTAACGATCTTGCCCTTTCTAAGTCTACCATAGGAATTCTTATACAGGTTTCTCTATTTTCATTTAATATATCCTTTGGAATACCTGCTGTTTCTTTACCAAACATGATATAACAATCTTCCTTTGGATATTCCATATCGCTATGGGCTTTTTCTGCCTTAGTTGTTGCATAATATATTTTAGCATTAGGATTTTTATCTAAAAACTCTTCATAGCTATCATAGTATCTAAGATCTAATAAATCCCAATAGTCAAGTCCTGCTCTTTTTACATGCTTTTCATCTATAGAAAACCCCATTGGACCTATTAAGTGAAGTACACTCCCTGTGGCAGCACAGGTTCTAGCAATATTTCCTGTATTTTGTGGAATTTCCGGTTCTAATAATACTACGTGTAACAATTCTTCTTCCCCCTAACTTCATATGTTGAAAATCTACTATTGAATTATATCATAAAACTATAATTCAATTGAAATAAATTGTGATTAAATATTAATACGAATACAGCTAAATCCAAAAGATGAGTGGTATAAATCTATTATCTATCTCTGAAACCATTTTATTATATAAATCATCCTTTTTATTAGCTCCAATTATTATTTCCAGATTTGCTGTAAAATACGACAAAATTATGTTAATGAAAACATATAATTCTAGTATTATGCTAATTCTTTCTTTGCTTTCCATAACATATAAGCTATAGGTAGCGTTAATATTTCTGCAATTGGTACTGATATCCATATACCATTATTCCCTAAAAATGTGGGCAAAACTAGCAATAATGGGATCAATATAATTAAACTTCTGCATAAGGATATCACTACAGACTCCCTCCAACTTCCTATTGACTGCATGTAAGATGCCAGAAGAATATTCATACCTGATACAAATAAAGCAGGGAAATAATAAATAGTTGCAGTAATAGCAGTCTTAACGAGTTCTTTGTCATTATTTGCAAATACAGACACTGGAATCTCTGAGTAATTATATAATAGTAAGTATGCTAGAATTCCAAGTGCAGTAGATATTTGTAAGCTAATTTTTAAAATTGTTTTCATATTCTCATTTTCATTAGCTCCATAGAAAAAGCTTATTAATGGCTGCGACCCTTCCGCCATACCTAAAAATGTTGACAAAATTATAAGTGCTATATATCCTACTATGCCAAATGCCGCAAATCCTAATGCACCCATGTGTATTCCAATTGCAATATTAACACATAAAGTCGTTATGCCTAATGCAAATTCCATAGTAAAAGATGGTATACCTTTTAATATCATTTCAGAAATGATTTTTAAATCTACCTTTACTTTTTCAAGATATAAGTTGCCTTTTTTCGATATAAAATGTGGTAGCATTATTAGTATACTAAACACAGGTCCTAGGCCAGTAGCTAGCGCAGCTCCACCTATTCCCATTTTTAAAGGCCCCATGAAATACCAATCAAGAAATATATTTGATAAGGCTCCAACAATCTGAGCAAACATTGCAAGTTTTGGTTGTGAATCGTTTCTTAGCCACGTACACATAGCGTAACTAAACATAAAAGCAGGGCTAAATGCAAAAAAATAGGTCAGATATTTGACTACCAGATCCATTATATCCGGTGTAGCCCCCAACATCTTTGCAATAGGACGTATAAATATCAGGCTAACTACTGCTATTAACATAGATACTATAGCCAATAGCCTAACAGACACATTAAAAATTTCTCTTGCTTCTTTATGCTCTTCTCTACCATATCTGTTTGAAATCATTACACCTGCTCCTACAGATATAAGCATACTTAAAGCAAGTAATACTTCCACAACAGGGACACCCACGGTTACAGCAGCAAGCGGTTCTCTTCCAAGCATTCTTGCCACAAAAAGACCGTCAACAACAATATATAACGAATTAAATAGAAGCCCTGCTATTCCAGGAAGAATATAGGATAATAATATCC
>JAEWHG010000151.1 GCA_023387935.1 Bacillota bacterium | reverse complement strand
AAAGTAATTATAAATACTCCGAAGATTTCTAATAGATAGATGATATTAGGTACTACTAGTTCAATAAAATGATGTAACATGCTAAATTCCTCCTATATTGTGGTAAAATTAACAAAACAATTATTCCAAATCTATTATCCTATTACAGAAGGGTTTTGTCAACATTATTTGATTAAATTCTACATGTAAAAATTATATGGTTAGATACTACTATGATTTGATATAATAGATAATAGTTATCATTATAAATATAATGATAACTATTATCTTTAAGGGGTAAGCATTTAAGTATTAAAGGGGAGGAATAACTTTGAAAAGTTTAGAAGTTAATATCTTAAAAAAAGCGCCTGTATTTAGTGAGTTAAGCGATATAGATTTAGAACAAATAAGCAGTGTTACAATAGAAAGAAATTTGCGTAAGGGTACAATTATTTTTATGGAAGGGGATAAAGGGGATGCCTTTTATTTTATTAAGTCTGGCAAAGTAAAAATATATAAAACAACTCCCGATGGTAGAGAACTAATTTTTGCAATTCTTGGAGAGGGGGATGTATTTGCAGAGGTTGCGCTATTTAATGATGTTCCCTATCCTGCAGGTGCAGAAGTTTTAGAGGATGCATGTATAGGGATGATACGAAATGAGGATCTTGAGAATCTTATTAAAAAAAATACAGAAATAGCTCTTCATATAATAAAGGTGTTTAGCAAGAAACTATATAGTTCTCAACAAAAGGTTAAGGAGCTAGCGTTAGGCGATACCTATGCTAGAACTGCTCAAACTATCATAAAGCTTGGGCAAAGTAACGGGAAACAGACATCAAGTGGCATAGAGCTACAATTAGATATTTCTAGGCAGGATTTAGCTAATTTAATAGGTACAGCAAGAGAAACAGTAAGTAGAGCATTAAGTCAATTTAAGAAAGAAGGCTCTATAGATATAGATAGAAGAAAAATTATTATTAAAGACATGGAAAAACTAGAGGAATGGATCAAATAAAAAAATATCTTATAGGATGCAAAGAAACATCCTATAAGATATTTTTTATTTGAATTATGCGTTTAACTTTGCTAAAAGTTGATTAATATCTATTCCGTGTACTGCAGCAGCTTGCTCTAATGATTCCATTTGAGAAGATGGGCAACCTAAGCAACCCATTCCAAACCCCATTAAGATTTGTGCAGCTTCTGGTTTTGCTCTTAAAAGATCTCCAATTAACATGTCTTTAGTAATTTCCATAATAAAAAACCTCCTATAATTTATTTTTATAATTTTTAATAAAGCTTCAGTAAGAAATATATTATATATTTAATTATACATATAAATTCTCACTAAAAATATGTTTTAAATCACTTTTCAATGTGATTTTAATCACATATATATGTAAAATAGGTTGTACAACTTATTTTACCATATATATATAGTAGTTTGCTACTTATTTAAGTGTATACTACATGAAAATTTAGGAAAACTAATACTGAGAAATTAATATATTAAATAAGGAGAACGGTAGATTGCTAGATATGAATATAAATGACTTTATTCAATTTTTAGATAAAGAAAAAAATTTTTTTTCTAATGTGGAGGAAATAAATCAATATAATATTGGATCTATTGTAGAGGTTATTCAATATTATAATATTAAAATGTATAGTGATCCCATATATAAGAAAAGTGAAATTAGAAGAGCTATAAAAAAATATTTCTTATATTGATTACTATACAAATATTTGGATATAAGTATAATATATTATAGAATAAAATTAATTTAAATAATATTTTAGGAGGAATTTCCATGTCAAAAGAAGTTATAGTTTTTACAAGCAACACATGACCACATTGCTATACAGTGAAAGAGTATCTTTCAGAGAAGGGTGTACAATTTAATGAAAAGAATATCCAAACCGATGGAGCAGCTAGAAAAGAGCTAATGAAAAAAGGAATAATGGCAGTTCCTGTAGTTCAAATTGGAGAAGAAGTAATTGTTGGATTTGATAGAGAAAGACTAGAGGAACTATTATAATATAAATGGAGATGCAATTGCATCTCCATTTTTTTAAGCACTTGAAATTCTAAGCATAGCTTAGAATTGAGTGAGCAATAAAGTTTGTGAGTAGGAACTCACAAACTTTACTTTATATCTGATATTTTTTTAGTTGATTTTTAAAGTTGTTAATCAATGTTTCAAATAAAGCGATACTGTCGGATAAATCACTAACCTTTTCTGTATATTGAGTTACATTAGCGCTCATTTCTTGTGATGCTGCAGAATTTTCTTCAGCAATGGATGCTAGTGCATGAATATTTTGTATTACATTATTTATTCTTTCAGTTTCTGTTGATAATTCATCTATTAGTCGGACGATTACACTGGATGTATCAAGAACTTTATTGGTAGATCCTTGATTGTTAATTGTCACCTGTTCTAATTTTTGATTACTTGCTTCTAATTGATCATATTGAGATTGTATTTTATTTACTAAGCTTTCGATTTGTTTAATAAAGAAAAGTAAATTATTATTGATCTCACCTACTGCATTCTTAGAATGCTCTGCTAGTTTTCTTATTTCTTCTGCAACTACAGTAAAGCCTCTACCGGCCTCGCCTGCACGGGCAGCTTCTATTGCAGCGTTTAAGGCTAATAAATTCGTTTGATCTGCAATCGCTTCTACTGTTGAACTTATTTCCAAAATTTTGTTAGCCTGCAGTGATATTTCTCGGCCTTGATGATTAACATCAGCAAAATTATTTTTCACATCATTAATTAGCTCTGTAGTTTGCTTAATTTCATGGAATGACTTTTGAAGTCCCATACCAGCTTCTTCTAAATGATTTTTACTTTCTGTCTCTTCATCAACAATTTTTGATAGTCGATTAACGTATTCATCAAGCTGATATACAGCTTCTCCTGTTTCCTCAGCTTGATGCGTTGCGCCTAATGCTACCTCATGAACAACAGAAGATATAGAATTTGAAAAAACTCGCATGGTTTGAGCAATCTCTGTAAACTGTTCAACAAACTTAGTTAAATCGTCCGTACCACCTTTAAGGAAAAGAAAATCCTTTTTTAAAACTTCTTTAGTTTCATTTAAACCATGAGCTAAGGTTTCTATAGTGTCCTGAGTTTTCAGTGTCGTTTTACTTGCAAAATCATAATTTTTAAGTTTTTCAACCTCTTGACTTACAATGTCAATAGGCTTTGTTACTACGAATGTAACAATATATGTAGATATAAATGTAACTAGAGAAACTAATATGTTTGAAGTAATATTATTGCTACTAAAAATGGTGAGGGATATAAAAGTTATAACACTTGGAATAATACTTGTTTTTAATGGAAGACTTTTAATAAATCCCAAACCAAGTATTTTGGAAGAAGTTTTATTTAATACAACATCCTCAGACTTTTCTAATTTTATGCGAACCACCATTTTTTTTCGTCCATCATCATGAACGCCTGTTTCTAAAATACTGTAATCTAATTTTTCGTTAAAAAACTGGGAACTACCTTCTAAAAGTCCTAAGAAATAATCAAAAAGACCACGTTTGGAAATATAAGTAAGCTCGAATTCCGTAGGGCTAATATCTTTAGCAATTAGTCTCGGAGGAGTAGCACCCTTTATTAATTTAGTTAATTGACTATGGACGTCGTCCATCATCATTAGAAAAGCTCTAAGGCTACTTCTCTCAAAATAGGATGGAAACCATTTGTTAAAGGAAGAAATATTCTGTCTACCTACTTTGCGCCAAATTTCATTACCTGGAATATTAGTTAGCTTAGATACCTCATTGAAAATTTGAAAAATTTCTGCATCTTCAATATCCTCTAATGGTGTAATAACTCTGCTTTTATCCCAATCCACAGATTTTAAAGCAGTATCCACAATATGATCATCAAAAATACTTCTTAAAGTGGTTAACCATGTGGATACAATTGTTCCTTTCATAAAGAAACCCTCCTTTATATTAAAAATTTTGTTAAATGACATAAATTTACAACAATATGCTTTTAATTACTAATTATATCATATAATGCAAAATTTACGCAGTAGATTTTATATGATATTGGAGAATGTCGGAGATTATAATATGATTTGAATGGAATCAAAAGGGTATTTTTACGTAGAAGAGTAAAAAAATTAAAGATGGTAGAATATTCGCAAATATGATACAATAATAATGATTTGTAATACCATTTAATATTAACGGGGGTGTTTTAATGAAAACGGATGTACAAATAGCTCAAGAAGCAACAATGCTACCTATAGTAGATATTGCTGCAGGCTTAGGAATTCAAGAAGATGAATTGGAACTTTATGGTAAATATAAAGCAAAGGTGTCTTTAGATATCTTTGATAGACTAAAGGATAAACCAAATGGAAAGTTAATATTAGTAACTGCCATTAACCCAACTCCAGCAGGAGAAGGAAAAACCACTACGAATGTTGGGTTAAGTATGGGATTAAACAAAATAGGAAAGAAAACCATTACAGCACTTAGAGAACCGTCATTAGGACCAAACTTTGGAGTAAAGGGTGGTGCTGCTGGTGGAGGATATGCGCAAGTAGTACCAATGGAAGATATTAACCTTCACTTTACAGGTGATATTCATGCTATTACAACAGCACATAACCTTATGGCTGCTCTTTTAGATAATCATATCCATCAAGGAAATAAACTAAATATTGACTCCAGAAGAGTAGTATGGAGAAGAGTGTTAGATATGAATGATCGTGCTCTTAGAAATATTGTCGTTGGACTAGGAAGTAGGGCCGATGGAGTTCCTAGACAGGATGGATTTGATATTACTGTTGCTTCAGAAATTATGGCTATTCTTTGCTTATCAAATAGCTTAGAGGATTTAAAAGAAAGAATAGGTAGAATGGTTGTTGCTTACAACTTAGATAACCAACCAATAACTGTAAATGACTTAGATGCAACAGGAGCATTATCATTATTACTTAAAGATGCAATTAAACCTAATTTAGTGCAAACATTAGAAAATACACCTGCATTTATTCACGGTGGGCCATTTGCAAATATCGCACACGGTTGTAACAGTGTTTTAGCTACTAAATTAGGATTAAAGCTTGCAGATTATGTAGTAACAGAAGCTGGCTTTGGTGCGGACCTAGGTGCAGAGAAGTTCTTTGATATTAAATGTAGATTCGCAGATTTAAAACCAGATTGTGCTGTTATTGTAGCTACTGTTAGAGCACTTAAAAATCATGGTGGGGTTGCTAAAGCTGACTTAAACAATGAAAACTTAGAGGCTCTTGAAAAAGGCTACCGTAACCTAGAAAAGCATATTGAGAACGTACATAAATTTGGAGTTCCAGCCGTAGTTGCTATTAATAAGTTCCCTACGGATACAGAAGCAGAGCTAGATTTCTTACGCAAACACTGTGCAGCTATGGGGGCAGAAGTAGTACTTTCAGATGTATGGGCAAACGGTGGAGACGGCGGAGTTGAAATGGCTAAAAAGATAGTAGAAGTTACAGAAACTAAAGAATCAAACTTTAAGCCAATATATGACGTTAATTCTAGTATCGTTGAAAAGATCAACACAATAGCTAAGGAAGTTTACGGCGCTGATGGCGTTGACTTTACCAAGAGTGCACAAACACAAATTAAGAAGTATGAGGATTTAGGTCTAGATAAAATGCCTATTTGTATGGCTAAAACTCAATATTCATTATCCGATGATGCGTCATTAATAGGTAGACCTTCAGGATTTAGAATTACAGTAAAAGAAATTAGATTATCTGCGGGTGCAGGATTCCTAGTGGCATTAACAGGAGATATTATGGTAATGCCAGGACTTCCGAAGGTTCCAGCAGCAAATCATATGGATATACTTGAAAGTGGAGAGATTATAGGTTTGTTCTAGAAAATTAAATACTTATAACAAAGCAAGTCTGGAGAACTCCAGACTTGCTTTGTTATAATCTATAGGAAAGTTCTCCTTTAATATTTTAAATAGAAAAGAACTTTCCGTAAATGAGTTTCAAAAAAGCTTCCTAGAAATACTTCAATAGAAGCTTTTTTTATACTATAATAGTTATATTAATCAAGAATAGGGGTGTGAAAATTGTCCTTTTGGTATTCAATTATGAGTATTTTATTAGTTATAATATGCCTTGGATTGCCAATCATTATTACAATAATATTATTGAAGCGTTTTGGAAAAGCTCCAAATAATAATGAGGATTATTTGCTGGAAAAAATAAGAAGTCTAGAGGCTCGAATTAAAGCACTAGAGGAAGAATTATATTAATTTTAATTATTATTTGAATTTATTGAATAAGATATTAAATTCTTTTTCATTAATATGTAAATCTAATTCTGTAAGAGGCTTTGCTTCTAAGCCTTGAACTTTATCTAAGAAGGATTGTTCCTTTTTTTGATAAATAATACCAGTGCAAAGTCCGTCGGTTTCTATTAATTTGTTCATAGCAGCATTATAATTATTAGGATCATAATTATGGTCTTCATCAATAGTTTGTATATGATCTCTATACCATTGATAGGTATTTACTTTATTAAATGTTACACAAGGGCTGAAAACATTAATTACAGAAAATCCATCATGCTCTATTCCCTTTACTATGACATCAATTAGCTGTTCTTGAAAACCAGAGAAGCCTTGGGCTAAATAAGTAGCTCCAGCTGCAAGTGCAGTAATTCCTGGCTTTAATGGATTATCCATAGAACCAAAAGGAGTGCTTTTTGTTTCGAAACCAGTATCACTTAAAGGGGAGGTGTGCCCTTTTGTAAGTCCGTAAACTTGATTGTTTAAGATGATATAGGTCATATTCAAATTTCTTCTTATTGCATGAAGTGTATGGCTGGTCCCAATTGCAAATCCATCTCCATCACCACCTGCAGCTATAACTACTAAATCCTTATTAGCCATTTTAATACCCTGGGCAATTGGGAGTGATCGTCCGTGTATACCATGAAAACTATACCCGTTTAAATATCCAGATAGTCTTCCAGAGCAGCCTATACCAGTTACACTGGCAAATTTATCTATAGGGATATCTAAATTAGATGCAGCTATTTGAATAGCTCTTAGTATAGAAAAATGTCCGCAGCCTGGGCACCAGGTTGGTGTTATTCTATTACTATAATCCTTCATAGTAGCCATTAAGCCCACTCCCCTATCTTATCTACAATTTCTTTTACTGTAAAAATAGTACCATCATATTTGGTAATACTATGGATTTTAGCATGGTATCCCAATTCTTGATGAATAATAGACGCTAATTGTCTACGATAATTACCTTCTACAACTACTATTTTGTCGTAGCTTTCTAGTAGCTGAGTTAATTG
The DNA here is from genome assembly GCA_023387935.1 of Bacillota bacterium. Classification (GTDB taxonomy): domain Bacteria; phylum Bacillota; class Clostridia; order Peptostreptococcales; family Natronincolaceae; genus Alkaliphilus_B. Next base: position 20,174 of record JAEWHG010000151.1, on the reverse strand, counting down.
TTTTTTTGGTAAAGGCCTTATCATTCTAAATACACCTAAATCCACTTTCTTATGACTTAAGTTTATAGCTTCCTTAATTGTTCCAAAATTCGATCCAAATGTTAAAAATAAAGTTTTAGTATTTTCGGTCATTTTATAAATATCAATAGAAATCTCATTTTCCAAAGGTGAAGTTTTGCTTAATCTTTTATCCATCATTTTCTTTCTATTCTCTGGTTTTTCAAGGGGAAGTCCTAACTCAGTATGCTCTATTCCGGTAACATGATGGCCGCCGTTTACCATACCTGGAAAGCTTCTAGGTGAAATTCCATCTTCCGCCAGCTCATATCTCTTAAATGTTCCTCTTTCAATGGTAGAAAGTTCTTCTTCTGTTACCACCTTTCCTCTTTCGATTACAACCTTGCTATAGTCTAAATTATCTATTGTTTGAGGTGAAAGACCTAAGGCTAAATCTGACAAAATGAAAACAGGGCATTGATATTGATCCGCTAGGTTAAACGCCTTAATTGTATCGTAGAAACAATCCTCCACAGTAGCAGGAGATAAAATAATATTTGAATATTCTCCGTGACCACCATAATATATTGCAAATAAATCGCTTTGTTCAGTTTTTGTTGGAAGACCTGTACTAGGTCCACCTCTTTGTATATCTGCTATCACAACTGGAGTTTCAGTAGCACCGGCAAGACCTATACCCTCCATCATTAAAGAAATACCGGGACCTGATGTGGCTGTCATACTTCTAACACCACCGTATGATGCACCTACAGCCATGGTAATGGCAGCAATTTCATCTTCTACCTGTACCATAATTCCTCCATAACGAGGTAATACTTTGCCTAGATACTCCATTATCTCAGAGGCTGGAGTAATTGGATAGGAAGGTATAAATCTACATCCTGCCATTAAAGCTCCAAAGCCTATAGCTTCATTCCCCATCATAACTGCTCTAGAAGACTTTTCATTAGGTGATAATAAAAAATAATTATTTCCACTCAGTGCACTTTCTTCATATGCATAAGCTTTTTTAAGGGCATTTAAATTATTTTCAACTATGACTTCTCCTTTAGAATTGTATTTTTCTATTAATAATTTAGATAACTCATCTTCACTAAGGCCTAGTAATCTTCCTATAAACCCTAGGGCGCAAGTATTTTTCATTATGCTAGCACTTAATTCCTTTGCAATTTCTGTAATGGGAAGGGGAATTGCATTGGTTTCTTCATCATTTAAGTCTTGGGAAGATAATATAGAGTCAAATAATATTAATCCATCTGGATGGAGTTTTGAATGATATAAGTTTATGGTTTCTTTATCCAATGCCAATATAATGTCTAATTCATCTTTAGTACAAAGCTGCCTCTCTATACCGATGGATATTAGCATTGTGGTATTACCTCCCTTAATTCGAGAGGAAAAATTTCTATTTCCATAGGTGTAATAACCTAAATTAGATAGGGCCTTCATTAAATTAGTACCTAAACTAACGACACCCTCTCCTTGAATACCTCCGACTAATAAGTTTAAATTCTTTTTCAAAGGGCTCACTCCCAATAACATATTTTAAGTACAGTATCTTTAATATTACTATTAATATTAATATTACTACCATATTTTAATAATACTTAATCATATATAGTTATCTAAACAAAGTAAATGCAGGATTATTTTATATAATACCAATATTCTGAACATTAATAAAGAGAAAATAATATATAATCATATTTAGTTGACAAAAGTATGTATAACTTATAAAATATTGTAAAACATAGATTAAAAAGCGATGAATAAGAGTAGTATCTATAATACTAGTCCTTAGCGAGCCGAAGATGGTGAAAGTTCGGTGTTTGGTATATAGTGAATGGACTTATGAGTGCTAGCTGAAATGGTAGTAGGCTAAGACGGTATCCTCCGTTATCAGGAAGGTTGAATGATCAACCATAAGTAGGGTGTTTTGCACCAACTAGAGTGGTACCGCGGAGAATAACTCTTCGTCTCTAAGCAATTAATTAGAGATGGAGGGTTTTTATTATTTTAAGGACTTGAAATTCTAAGCAAATCTTAGAATTGAGTGGGGTTCTTATTGTGAACACAACAAGGTTCCCGGGACTCGTTGGCAATCTTCGATTGCCTTGATGGGTGGGGTTCTTATTTTTCTATTAATAAAGGAGGTATAGCAAATGAATAATAAAATTAAAAAGAAAGTTTTTAGTGGTGCTCAACCAACTGGAAGTTTAACAATGGGTAATTATATTGGAGCCATACAGAATTGGAAAATATTAGAGGAAGAAAATGACTGTATATATTCTATTGTAGACTCACATTCTCTAACTGTAAGACAGGATCCTAAGGAATTTCGAAAAGCCTGTATTTCATTTTTAGTACAATATTTAGCATGTGGATTAAATCCAGAGAAGAATATTATTTATTTTCAATCACATGTTCCACAGCATGCAGAGTTAAGTTGGATTTTAGGCTGTAATACCTATGTCGGCGAATTAAATAGAATGACACAGTTTAAAGACAAAGCAGAAAAGCATAAGGATAATATTAACTCAGGGTTATTTACTTATCCTGTACTAATGGCAGCAGATATACTATTATATAGAGCTAATTTAGTACCAGTTGGGGAGGATCAAAAACAACATTTAGAAATAACTAGAGATATTGCAGCACGCTTTAATAATTTGTACGGTGAAATTTTTCCTTTGCCAGAGGTGCATACACCAAAGGTAGGTGCTAGAATTATGAGCCTACAAGACCCAAGTAAGAAAATGTCAAAATCAGATGAAAATGTTAATGGAACAATATATTTAATGGATTCGGAAGATGTTATTATGAAGAAGATGAAAAGGGCTGTTACGGATAGTGAAAACCGTGTTGCTTTTAGTGATGATCAGCCAGGCGTTAAAAATTTAATTACAATATATTCTAGTTTGTCAGGATTAACCATAGAGGAAGTAGTATCAAAATATGAGGGTAAGGGATATGGTGCTTTTAAAAATGATACAGGAGAAGTTGTTATAGAGTTTTTAAGACCATTTAAGAAGAGCTATGATGAGTATATGAATAATTTAGATTATGTTGAGAAAATATATAAAGATGGCGCTAAAAGAGCATATGAGTTAGCTGAGGATACAATGGTAGCAGTACGTAAGGCAATTGGCTTAATAGAAAGATAATGGAAAAAAGCTGAGCGGTTCATTGAATACCTCAGCTTTTTTTAAAACTACTGTATTGACTGCGCTTAGTATAAAAGGTATGATTTTAATAAGATCAATGTAATTTATTGAAAATAGGGACGTGGTAACTTGAAAATGAGTAGTAAGTTCGTTGCTATTATATTTTTTTCTATATTTGGAATAATTATGGGAATTCAATTAAACTCAAATATAGGTGGAGACTATACTTCATCATATAAGAATGAAATAGAAGCTCAAGAATTATCAGATTTAAAAAAATCTACGGAGAATATGAAAACTAGAATAGTAGATCTACAGAAACAGATCGACACGCTAGAGAAGGAAAGAGCCGTAGAAAGTGTACCACTACAGAAATTAAAAGCAACTGTAGATGAATATAAGCTTCTAGCAGGATATTCACCCGTTTCAGGACCAGGAATTAATATAGTACTAGACAGTAAGCTGGAAGAAAACATAGCTGAAATTGTTGAAGGACGGAGATATCTAATTAGCTTAGTTAACGAGTTAAAGGTTTTTGGAGCAGAGGTAATTTCAGTCAATGGAAATAGGCTTGTTGGACGTAGTGAAATAACATTAGCTGGGAATCATATTAATGTCCATGGAAGACCAATAGCTCCGCCCTATGTGATTCAAGCCATTGGGGATGTAGATTCATTTAAAAGATACGTTGAGCATGGTACAATTATATTTGAACTAATGGAATCCAATGGGATTAATTATAATATAAAATTTTCAGAGGATATTAAAATACCAGCAGTAGCAAAAGAAAAACCACTGCAATTTTTGAAAGTAGTAGAAGATTAAAAAACAAATAAAACGACAATAAGACGATAGATAATTCTTATTGTTTTTATTTGTTTTTTTAATCTATAATACATAGAAATAATATGGGAGTGAAATTATGAGAGTAAGAAATATTTCAAATGCAAAGGAATTATTAAAAGAATACAGTTATTATATAGAACAACCAAACCTTTTTAAAAGTAATTGGAGTACTTATTTTAAAAATAATAACCCTATTCATATAGAGATAGGAATGGGAAAAGGCCAATTTTTAACTACTTTAGCTAAAATTAATACTTCTATTAACTATATTGGAATTGAAAAAATCGAAGAATTAGTATTAAAATCCCTTAGAAATATAGAGGAGCAAGATCTAGAGAATATCAGATTGTTACACTTAAATGCTTTGAATTTACAAGAGATCTTTGAGACAGGAGAAGTTGGAAGAATTTATTTGAATTTTAGTGACCCGTGGCCAAAGGTAAGACATGCAAAACGCAGATTGACTCACAGTAATTTTTTAAATATGTACAAGAATATTTTAAATAAAGATGGAGAAATACATTTAAAAACGGATAGCTTAGACCTTTTTGAATTTTCATTAGATGAATTTAGCAAAGAAAAGTTCTATTTAAATGAAGTAATATACGATCTGTATAAAAAAGATTGTAACGAAATAGCTAAAACAGAATATGAAGAGAAGTTTATTGCACAAGGAAAGCCAATTTATAAATGTATTGCATCTATCAGATAAAAACAATGAATACTTCTTATAATAAAATGAAATATAGGTATCCAAGATGAATAATTAATAAAAATACTAAATGATTACATATATGAAATCCTAATCGTGTGTATTTTTTATTAATTATAGAACTTGGACATCTCTATATAACTTAAAAAGTATTATTTAAATAATTGATTTGACAAGTATTTCTATAATCCCTATGATAACTATATGACAAATTCCCCAACAGATGTTAAAAATTGAATCATTTAATTTTACTTCCTTCTCTTCTCTTAACACATCAGCAATATTGGAATGATCCATTAAGACGTTATTTTTTTTCAGACTTTTAAAGGATACAGGAAAAATAAATCCTAAAATACCTACGGATATAATAACAGTACCTACAATAAAATTAGCAGTAAAAATTGATTGTACGATATTTGTGCTTTTTAATAAGCTAAATGCTAAAGCTACTAATGAGACTAAAGAAATACTACCTGCAGAGTAGAAAATAATCTTTTTAAAACTGTTGATAGCAACCTTCATTAAAACACTCCTCACTATTAAATTATACTAAAAATTTAGTTTTAATTTAAAAAATGTAGAATAAAAATATTGGGATGTTCTTTAAATATATAAGAAGCATAAACTAGTATAGACAGCAGAAACCTATTGCTGCTATGCCCAAGTGAGCACCTATAACAGGACCTATGTCATATATTTCTATATGAGCATTTGGAAAGCGTTCCTGTAGCAATTTTTTATACTCTAGTGCTTCATTCATAATTCCTATATGGCATATGCCGATAGTATAAGGGTTTGGTTGAATATCTTCAATCATCTTTTCCATTGCTTTTTTCTTTCCTCTAACTTTATATAAAGGTTCTAGTTTTCCATCTATTAATCCAATAACAGGTTTAATATTTAATAATGATCCTATCATTGCTTCGGCTGATGAAAGACGCCCACCCTTTTTCAAATAATCTAGAGTACCTACTGTTAGACGTATAGTACTGCGGTTTTTTTGATCTTCAATTTCACGGACTATTTGTTCCCTAGACAAACCATTTTCAGATAGCATGATTGCTTTTTCAACTAATGCCTTTAAATTAGCAACTGATGTAAGAGAGTCAATAACGGATATTTTAGAAGGATCAATCATATTAGCTGCTGCACAAGCACTATTAAATGTTCCACTTAGCTTAGAAGAAATAGTAATAACAATTACTTCATATCCTTCTTCTATAGCTTTTTTAAACACATCTACAAATTTGCCTATAGGTGGCTGTGATGTAGTGGGAAAATCTGATGATTTGGATAGTCTTTCAAAGAAAGAGTCGAAGCTTCCAGGTAAGCCTTCATCTTCTACAGAACCTTCAAAATTAACGGATAGAGGAACTATTCCAATATTATGTTTCTGTATAAAAGGCTTGTCTATGTATGCTGTGCTATCGGTTACAAATTTAATCTTAGACATTTGATCACTCCTTGTAGATTGTAATAAATATATAATATCAGCAACTAGCTACAGTTGTAAAGGCTACTTGTATTCACTTGCGTTAAAACGTACGTTCGGAGTATAATAGTGTTATATAAAATAGAAAGGAATGATATGATGTCAGGAAGAACCCATATTAGTTTAGGCTTAATGACTTCCTTGCTAGCAGTAACGCTATTAGGGGCTTCCATAGGTATTGAAGAATTTAACATAACTGCTATTCTAGTGGCTGTAATAGGAGCTTTGCTGCCAGACTTAGATATGGGAAACTCTTCTCTAGGAGGAAAATTTGGTATTATTAAAGCGAAGCATATAAAAAAAGCATGGATTTCTGTTTTAATTTTAATGTCCATTGTTGCAGTTGTTTTTTTGAAAAATACGACACTGTTTTATGGAATTGCTTTTATAATTTTTTTAGGCTTTATATTTGCTGACAAGTTTGCAAAAAAAGGATATTATGCTATTAGAAATTTTACACAATCTATAGTTGGAATATCCATACTATTATTCTCCTATTACTATAAGCAGTATGTTTTAGCATTCATTGGAATTGCTTTAGTTCTATTATTATTTAGTAAGCATAGAGGATTATCTCATTCTCTTATTTTTTTATTAGGCTGTACATATGGCGTTAGGAAAATAAGCTTATTTTATGGAGATATAGACTATAGTTTTATATTTGCTATAAGCATGATGTCTCATTTATTAGGAGATATGCTAACTAAATTAGGAATAGGATTTTTTATCCCATTCAATAATAAACGTATTAAATTTCCGCATAATATAAAAACAGGAGGAAAGATAGAGAAAATAATATTTTTATCTTCCTTGCTTGCTATATTTAAAATACTAAAAGATTATAAATAAGATAAAATATATATAAGCATATAAAAATAAATGCAAGCTTTTTTTTTGAAATATTGATATACTAGTTATAGTCATTTAAATAATATTTATACCATTAATTATTGAATTATTGAATTATTGGAAGGGGAGTCTATAGTGTCAGATGTAATATTAGCTAAACATAAGCTGGCGGAGGGAGAATATTCCTGTGTTTTAGTAAAGGATGGGAATATAATAATGACTTCATATGAGAAAGGTATTCAATCTATATTTAAAAAGCTAATGGAAGATAAAAATTCTTTAGAAAATACTGTTTTAGCAGATAAGGTTATTGGAAAAGCTGCTGCTTTATTAATCATATTTGGAAATATTAAAGTAGTATATTCTCATGTAATGAGTGATTGTGCAAAAAAAATATTAGATGAGAACAATGTAGAGGTTGAGTATAACCGAATTGTTCCATACATTATGAATGTGGATGGAACTGATAAATGCCCTATGGAAAAACTTATTGAGAATATAGATGATCCTACAGAAGCTTTTCAGGTTTTTAGTGATTTTTTTAAGGATAAACTTTAAGGCAATGAATAGGGAAGTGAGAAAATGGGATGCTGTATAAGTAATAAACCAAATCATAAAAATGTTGAAATATATTGCCCACTTTGCAAAAAATTAGGGAATAATATTCATTATTTAGCTGTGGAAATTATAGTGAAGGAAGATGTGCTTTCGGAGGTAACAAAGGAAGCATATTTTGTATGTACTAATAAAAGCTGCGATGTTGTTTTTTATAATGAAAATAAGGATAGAATATTTTTATCCCAAGATATAAACATGGGATCAGATTTTGACGAAATAACAAAAACTAATAATTCGGGCTGTAATAGTGCATGCGGTAATTGTAATAGGAGCTGTGGAAGCTCTAGCAGTTAAGTAAGGGTTGAAAGCATTATTATAGCAAGAAAAACTTAAGAAAAAGAGGTGAAATGTTTGAAATTGAATGTAGGTAAAGTAAACAATTTAATAATATTTGAAATTAGTGAAAGAGGAGCTACATTAAAAGAAGCAGATGGGGGTGGTAAAGGGATTATACTTCCTATAAAAGAGCTACCTGAGGACAAATCTGTTGGAGAATCTATAGATGTTTTCATCTATAAAGATTCTAATGATCGCTTAGCAGCTACTGTAAGAAGACCATATGCTGAGGTAGGAGAACTTGCTTATCTTAAAGCTGTTGATACAACATCAATAGGTGGTTTCTTAGATTGGGGATTAGAAAAGGATCTTTTCGTTCCTCTAAGAGAGCAAACCTGTAAGCTTGAAAAGGGCAAACATTATTTGGTAAAAATATATTTAGATAAAAGTCAAAGACTATGTGCAACTATGAGGATTGATGACGATTTAAAAACCAATCCATCGTACAAACCAGGTGATATGGTAGAAGGTGTTGTATACGGTTATAACTCTAAACTAGGAGCATTTATTGCTATTGAAAACCAATACTATGGATTTGTTCATGTAACAGAGATCTTTAATAATTTAAGAATAGGTGACAAGGCAAACTTCAGAGTAATAAAAATTCGTGAAGATGAGAGAGTGGATTTATCAACAAGGCAAGTTGCTCACAAACAGATGAGTAGTGATGCGGAGGATATTCTACAAGTTTTAGCTATAAGAAGGGGCTTCCTTCCTTTAAACGATAAAAGTGATCCTGAAGAAATAAAGAAATATTTTTCAATTAGCAAAAATGCTTTTAAGAGAGCTTTAGGAAGACTATTAAAGGAAAAGAAAGTAATGCAGACAGAAGATGGAATAAAACTCTTAGTAGATGTAAAAATAAAAGAATTAGAGGAAGATGAATATATGTAATGCTTACTTATCTTGTTTAGGAGGATGACAAATATGTTTTCTAGTAAAGTTACTGCCGTTGTATTAGCAGGAGGGGCCAGTACTAGAATGGGTCAGGATAAAGCTTCGCTTAGGCTAGGTAATAAGACAATGCTGGAAAGAATTGTGGGGGAATTACAAAGTATATTTGAAAATATAATTGTAGTAACCAATACACCTGATAAATATGAAATGCTACACAATGTTAAATTTGTTAGAGATTGTTTAAATATGGAGGAGCGAAATTCTTTAGTTGGATTGTATTCTGGCTTAAAACAAAGTGAAACTCCTAACATTTTTGTTCTAGGCTGTGATATGCCATTTGTTAATCAACATCTAATAGAATACATGGTTAATTCACTTAAAGATGAAGACATTGTAATCCCTTTTACTAATGGCTACTATGAACCTCTCCATGCAATATACAGTAGAAGCTGTATACCAGCGTTGGAAAAACTATTACAAGAAAAACAGTATAAAATAACTGAGATGTTCAAAGCTGTAATTGTAAAAAAAATAATTGATGAAGATATCCAAAAATTTGATCCTTCCATGGCATGTTTTAAAAATATAAATACATATGATGAGTATTTAAGCTTAAAGGATATGTTTGAGTAAAATATGTTGGATATTGGTATTATATATAATAAATTATTATATTGAGGTGGATAATATGGAAGTCGTTTCTGAACAAGGTAAAATAAGAATTTCAAATGAAGTTATCATGCTGATTGCTAAAAAGGCAGTAGAGGAAGTGGAAGATGTTATTTCTCTTAATAGTGGACTCCCTGTAGGAATAATGGAATTTTTCAGTAAAAATACTACTACTAAAAAAGGTGTAAAGATTAAAAATGAGGAAAGTCAAGTAGCGATCAATCTTTCTGTAGTAGTAAAGTATGGTGCCGTTATCCCTGAAGTAATACAGTCTGTACAGGAGAAGGTAAAAAAATCTGTTGAAGCAATGACTGACATTGAAGTAAATAAAGTAAATGTCTTTGTTCAAGATATTCAATTATAAGAAATAGGGAACATACTAGTAGATTAACTTTTAAAGATTAAAAAAGCAGCCGAGGCTGCTTTTTTTTTAATCTTCGTCCATATGGTGCTTGCAACAACAATGCATCATTTTATGTTTATAGGCTTCTGTTTTGTTCATTGCGGCCATATACATATGCATGCAATACATTTTTTCCATGTGTTGCAACATTTCTTTATCACACTGTTCTATAGGCATAGGCGGCATAGGCATTGGACATGGATAAGGCATACCATTCATTGGTGGATAAGGCATAGGCATTGGTTCAGGCATAGGGCATGGATGAGGCATTGGCATAGGCATAGGGCATGGATGAGGCATACCATTCATTGGTGGATAAGGCATAGGCATATCTGTATCTGGACAGCCATAAAAATTATTGTTGTCAAATATCTCCATATAATAACCTCCTAGTCAAAATATAGTTAACTATCTAATTACAAGATATGTAATTAAGAGGTATTTGGTTACAAATAAAAATGTATAAGGTATGCCTTCTTATAACGAATAGGAAAGTTCTACTTTAATGTTTTAAATAGAAAAGAATTTTCCGTAAATGAGTTTCAAAAAAGCTTCCTAATAATGCTTCAATAGAAGCTTTTTTTATACAACAAAAAAAGTAGTACGCTTCGTAGCAATACTACTTTAATAAAAGGAATTCAACTTATATAGTATGAAATTGCTTTTATTTGTTTACTTTTATGTATTCAACTATATCCCCAATATTTTTGAAGCTTTCAGCCTCTTCATCAGGGATTTCTACACTGAATTCATCTTCAATAGCCATTATAATTTCTACTGCGTCTAATGAGTCAGCGTCTAAGTCGTTAGTTAGTGAAGTTGTAGCAAGTATAGAATCCACATCCTCAATGCCTAATTGTTCAGCAACAATTTCTTTAACTTTTTGTAATATCATATTTATTCCTCCTTATATACTTCAATTATTTTTAACGCATAAAATATGTATTTATTAAAATGCGTTTTACAAAGCTCTATTTAATATAAAAAAACTATTCTAGAGCCTTTGTTATTATTATAGTCAAAAAGTCCAATTTTAGAATAACATAAAAAATAATATTTGCAAATATTATTTTAAATATTATTTAGCTATAGAAGGTAGATATTTATAATAGAAAATTATAAAGTTCTTACAGTCTTAAATAAATATAATTTATATAATTAATTCTAATAAAGTAATCCTATAGATATTTCAAAAAAAGACTTTTTTATAAAAATATAGGGTATATTATTTAGGTATAGAATTAATAATTTAACATAGATTTAACATTTACATAACTTAGTTTTAACGAAATGAGTCTCAATATACTTTAAGATGGTAAAGGAATATAATAATTTAATGGAAAGCTCGACAGGAGGATTTTTAATGGATATCTTTTTCGGTATTGTGGGAGGACTTGGATTATTTCTTTACGGCATGACTATTATGAGTACAGGCCTGCAAAAGGCTGCAGGTGATAAATTAAAATCAATTATTAGTATGCTTACTAGTAATCGATTTATGGCTGTTACTGTAGGAGCTATTATAACAATGATTGTTCAAAGTAGTAGTGCCACCACTGTTATGGTAGTTGGATTCGTTAATGCTAGCATGATGAATCTTGCCCAAGCTGTCGGTGTTATTATGGGTTCTAATATTGGTACAACCATTACGGCTCAAATAATAACATTTAAAATTGATGAGTATGCTCCGCTTATTATAGGATTATCTGTAGCAGTTTGGCTATTTACTAGCAATCGTAAAGTTAAACAGTTTGCAGAGGCTTCAATTGGTTTTGGTATTTTATTTTTAGGTATGAGTATTATGGGAGATGCTTTAAACCCTCTTAGAGAACTAGAAAGCTTTAGAAATTTATTAATAAGTTTTGGCGAACATCAATTCTTAGGGATATTAGCTGGATTTGCTGTTACAGTGGCTGTTCAGAGTAGTAGTGCAACTACAGGTATATTATTAGCATTAGCATCCCAAGGACTTATTCCGATTTCATCAGGCTTGCCTATTTTATTTGGTATTAACATAGGGACTACAATAACTGCTGTGCTTTCCAGTATAGGAGCTAATCGTACAGCTAAAAGAGCTGCGGCTATTCACGTTATGTTCAATCTTTTTGGAACTATTATTTTCATTTTACTACTTCAGAAACCATTATATTGGGCAGTTACTAGTATAAATCCTGGAACAAGTGCTTATGCTGTTTCAAGACAAATTGCTAATGCTCATACAATATTTAACATTGTAAATACAATTATTATGATTCCTTTCGTTGGAATATTAGTTAAGCTTGCTACTAAGATTATTCCAGGAGAAGAAGAACAAGGAGAAGGAATTAAATATATAGATGACCGTATTTTAGAAACACCTTCAATTGCTTTAGCTAGTGCTATGAAAGAAACCCTTCATATGGGAAATGTAGCTAGAGAATCTTTAGAAAGTGCTTTGGATGGTATCTTTAGTAAAAGCCAAAAGAAAATAGATGAAACCTTCCGTGTAGAAAAAATAGTTAATGAAATGGAAAGAGAGCTTGCAACCTATTTAGTGAAGCTATCTAATACGGATATCTCTATGGAGAACAGAGAGACTGTAGATGGACTTTTTAATACAATCAATGATATTGAAAGAGTAGGGGATCATGCTGAGAACTTAGCAGAACTGGCTCAAATTCTTATAGATAATAATTTAGCGTTTTCTGAAACTGCAGTAGAAGAATTAAGACAGATGTCTGAATTAGTGGTGCAATCTTATATGGACTCTTTAACAGCTTTAAAATCATTGGATGGTAGTTTAGCTATGAAGGTAGTTAAAACAGAGGGTCGAATAGACTATTTAGAGAAAACTTTAAGGGCTAACCACATTGGTAGATTAAGTTCACAACAATGTATCCCTAGTTCAGGCATTATATTTTTAGATATAATTAGCAACTTAGAACGTATTGGCGATCATTCATCTAATATAGCCATGGCTGTAATGGATAAAATTAAAGTCGTAAAATAATTTATTTAACTAAATCTTAATTAATGTATATATGCTCATAGTATTTTAATTCTATGAGCTATATTTTTAAGTACTTGAAATTTTTAATGAATGTTTAAAATAGAGTGCGTCATGGCGTATTGCGATAGCATCGGACAGGTTTTTACAGTTTTGTAATTTATTTCGACATATATTCAGCTATAATAATTAATATAGACACAATAATGATCGCATAAAGCAAGGGGGAATGGCCAATATGAAAAGATGGATATATAGCATTTGTATAGTAATTATTGTAAGCATATTAATTGTAGGCTGCAGTGTTGTTGGTGCAGTAAATCTTCCCACAGATTTAAATGACAATGAACAATCTGTAAAAGAGAATCCTTTGGATGAATCTGTAGATAAACCTGAATACATTGAGGAAAACGATAAATTGCAGGAAAGTGATCAATCAGAAGAAAACGATAAATCACAAGAAATAAATAACAATACAGATAGCTCTAAAGATGATGAAGTGAAAACTGAAGACGATCCGAAACCAATTGAATCTAAAATACATTATTCAGGGGATGGGGATAAAAAATTAGTAGCGATTACCTTCGATGATGGGCCAGAATCTAAATATACTCCTCAAATCCTAGATATATTAGATGAATATAATATTAAAGCTACATTTTTTGTTATAGGGCAAAATGCAGAAAAGTATCCTGATGCTTTAAAAAGTATCCATGAGAAAGGTCATGAGATCGGTAGCCATAGCTGGAGTCATAAATATTTTCCTAAATTATCACAATCAGCTGTTGAAGAGGAAATACTCAAGACACAAAATATAATAGAAGATATTACAGGGGAATATAGACCTATATTTAGACCGCCCTACGGTGCATTAGAGAAGCAAGGGAGAGAATTAGTTAGTTCATTAGGCTATAACATTGTTAATTGGTCAGTAGATACTAGAGACTGGGCAGGGACATCGGAAGAGCAGATGATGAATTATGTTAAACAACAATTAAAACCAGGTGGAATTGTTCTAATGCATAATGCAGGCAATCCGAAATCTATAGAGAATACTATAAGATTCTTGCCGACAATGATAGAATGGATTACGGAACAAGGCTATGAGTTTGTAACTGTTTCTGAAATATTGAATTTATAATATATAAAACCTTCGTATATAAGAGGGTTTTTTTTTGAGCATTTGAGATTCTAAACTTTGCTTAGAATTGAGTGAGATATAAAATTTGTGAGTGTAAACGAACAAATTTTATTTTTACTTTCAAGAAGAAAAATTGAATATTTGAAGTATTATAGGAGAAAATAAAAATAATTTGATTTTCGGTGTATTGTAAGAAATACACTTTTAAAAAGTGAGAGATTAAGCATTGCATCTTTGAAATGATTGAGTGCGCCATAAGTCAATGCACTAGCATTAGATGAATTTCTTTATTGAAAGGAGTATATACTATGGCTAAAGATGAAAAAAATAGATTAATAATCATTGGCGGTGGAGAGGATAAACGAGCGGATAAGGAGATACTTAAAGAGGTAGTTTATCTTTCTGGAAACAAGGATGCTCATATCGCTATAATCACCACAGCTACCAATTATCCTTTAGAGGTTGGAGAAGAATATAAAAGAATTTTTTATGAAATAGGCGCAGATAAAGTAGAAACAATTAATATTACATCTAGAAAGGAAGCGAATAGGAAGCATATTACTAGAAATTTAAATAATGTAACTTGTATTTTTTTTGTAGGTGGAGATCAGCTTAGAATCTCCAGTATATTGGGTGGGACAGAATTTCACAGTTATATTAAGAATAGCTTAGAGGATGGAACAATTATTGCTGGAACAAGTGCTGGTGCTTCAATGATGAGTGAGGTAATGGTAGTTGAAGGAGAAGAAGAAGATGCTCCTAGAAAATGTACTTTGAAAATGGCTCCAGGAATGGGATTATTGGAAGGTGTAATTATTGACCAACACTTTAACCAAAGAGGCAGAATAGGAAGACTTTTAGGTGCCGTTGCCCAAAATCCGCAAACAATTGGTATTGGCATAGATGAAGATACGGCCATTATAGTTAGTGATTCAAATAAAATAAGTGTAGTGGGATCTGGTGTAGTAACCATAGTTGATGGAAAAGAAATAGACTATACAAATATTTCAGAACAATATCCAAATGAACCCTTAGCTATTACTAATGTTAAAGTTGATATACTACCAGCAGGATATGGATATAATTTAATCAATAGACAAGCTATTACTCAGCTAGAGCTGGATAATAGAAAAGATAGTTCTGATTAATTTAATTGATTACTGAAACTGTTTGAGGAGGACCATAAATGAAATTGTTAAGTATTAAGGTGTATTCTGGAAGAAATATATATAGTCATTGGCCTGTAGTAAGGGCGGATGTAGACTTAGGGAAATACGTGGATATACCGAGTTGTGATATAGCTAATTTTAATGAAAGGCTAGTATCTATGCTACCAGGATTAAAAAAACATAAATGTTCTACAGGATATATTAATGGGTTTTATGAAAGATTAGAAAGGGGAACATATTTAGCTCATATAATGGAGCATATGGCTTTAGAAATTCAAACTATGTTAGGCTATGATTTAAAATTTGGGAAAACCAGATATTTAAAAGACGATACAGTATATTTTTTAGTATTTTCTTATGCGAATGATATTGTAGGATATGAGTCTGCAAAGTTGGCATTTGATATCATCCATAGTCTTTTGAATAATACAGAAATAGATGTATCTACCAGATTACTAGAAATTCAAGCAAAAGCAAGTGAAAATGAGTTAGGGCCCAGTACTGCTGCCATAGTTGAAGAAGCGCAAAAAAGAAAGATACCTACAATGCGTATTGGTGAAAACAGTATAGTGCAGCTTGGGTATGGAAAGTATAATAGAAAGATTCAAGCCACTATGACGGATAGAACTAGCTGCATGTCCGTAGATATTGCATGTGATAAGGAGTTAACCAACAACTTTTTAAAAAACAATGGATTACCGGTCCCAAAAGGGAAGGCAGTTACTACTGCTGAGGAGGCTATCTCTGTATCTGAAGAATTAGGGTTACCTGTAGTTATAAAGCCATATAATGGAAACCAAGGTAAAGGTGTTTCCTTAAATCTTTCTTCTAAATCTGAAATATTACGCGCCTTTGAAATAGCAAAACAATTTAGTGATAGAATTTTAATAGAAAAATTTATACAAGGAAAGCATTATAGAATTACTATAGTAGGAGGAAAAGTAGTTGCAGCCTCTGAAAGAATAGCAGCGCACGTTATTGGTAATGGTTCTAGCACTATTAAGGAGCTTATAGATATAGAAAATAAAAATCCATTAAGAGGAGAAAATCATCAAAAACCTTTAACTAAAATAAAAATTGATGATGTTATGCTTTTAATTCTCCATAAGGCTAAAATGGATTTAGATAGTATACCTGAAAATGGACGAACTGTGTATTTAAGAGAAAATGATAATTTAAGCACAGGCGGAATTGCTATAGATGTAACTGATCATGTGCATCCTCATAATATTAAATTAGCACTAAGAGCATGTGAAATTATAGGTCTTGATATAGCAGGAATTGACATTACAACTAAAGATATTAGCATGTCTATGATAGAAAATGGTGGTGCTATTATTGAAGTAAATGCTTGTCCAGGCATAAGGATGCACCATTACCCTTCCAAAGGTCAGACGAGAAATGTAGCAAAGGCTATTGTGGAGCTATTATTTCCTCAAGGTTCAATTCATTCCGTACCAATTATTTCTGTATCAGGTACAAATGGAAAGACTACAACAACCAGAATGATAGCCAAAATACTTAAAACTAATAATATGATTGTTGGTATGACCAGTACAGGTGGTATATACATCAATAATGAACTAGTTATAAAAGGGGATACTACAGGCCCTAGAAGTGCAGAAGTTATTTTAATGGATAAAAATATAGACGTAGCAGTTTTGGAAACCGCTAGGGGAGGCATAGTAAATAAAGGATTAGGATACGACTTAGCAGATGTTGGATTAATCACCAATATTGATGATGACCATATAGGAATAGATGGAATAAACACATTAGAAGATATGGTAAATGTTAAATCTCTAGTAGTAGAGGCGGTTAAGTCCGATGGATATTCTGTAATAAATGCGGATGATATTTTTGCTAATAGAATGTCTGAAAGAGCTAGGGGAAATATTATATATTTTTCACAGAATCATAAGAATAACCTTATAATGGATCACATAAATAAAGGAAAAAAAGCTGTGTATTTAAAAGAAAATAGGATCTGTATATTTGATGGAGAGACAGAGACTCAAGTAATTGATATTAAGCAAATACCAGCTACTTTTAATGGGGCATTGGAGCATAATATTGAAAATAGTTTAGCGGCAGTAGCAGCTAGTTATGGCATTGGAGTTCATATTGATATTATCAGGGAAGGATTAAGAGAGTTTCATACAGATATTACGAATAACAAAGGTAGATTTAATGTATTTGAGGTTAAAGATTTTAAGGTTATAATTGATTATGGTCACAATATTGGTGGATATAGTAGGGTTCTAAATGGATTAAAAAAGATGAAGGCAAACCGATTAATAGGTGTGGTTGGAGTTCCAGGAGATCGGAACGATATAAGTATTTTGAAAGTTGGAGAAATATCTGGTAAATACTTCGACCAAGTCTATATAAAGGAAGATCAGGATTTAAGAGGTAGGAAACCAGGAGAGGTGGCTAACCTATTAAAGAGAGGCTGTATTCTTGGTAAATTAGCAGAGCAACAGATTACGATAGAGTTAAATGAAAAAATGGCTTTAACAAATGCAATGGAAAATGCTAAGGCAGGCGATATTATTATTGTCTTCTATGAGGAATATGAGCCATTGGAAGATGCAATTAAAGAGTTTATGTTTAGATTAGATTGTGACAGTCGTTCTACTGAAGTACCTGCAATAGCTGGTAAAATGTAGGCAAACAAAGTGAATGTTAAAGGGATGAATTTATTATTCATCTCTATTTTTTTATTGTGAATACAACAAGATTCTTACTAAGCTGGTCATATGTTTATGCAATAACACAAGACGAATTTTTCACGTAATATATTTTTAAAAGTATATATGGTAAAATAAGTAACATATAATAATTTAAAAGTATAAGTATATTAGATAGTTTAACATGAAGGTAATAGGTGTATTAATAAATAATATACTTTTAGAGAGAAGGGGTAAAATGAAAAATGTAGGTGTATTTTTTGATATCGATGGAACTTTGTATAGAGATTCTTTAATGGTAGAGCATTTCAAAAGGCTTATAAAGTATGAAGTAATAGATCCTGCAATTTGGCATAATATCGCGAAGAGTACTTTTCACGATTGGGATATGAGACAGGGGAATTATGACAATTATTTAGAGGAAGTATCTCAAATATATCTTAAAACTATGAAGGGGCTTAATAGGGATCATATGGATTTCATATCTAATCAAGTGATTCATTTAAATGGGGATCGGGTATATCGTTTCACAAGAGATAGAATCAATTGGCACAAATCTCAAGGTCATGTAGTTATTTTTATTTCAGGTAGTCCAGATTATTTAGTATCTAAAATGGCAGAAAAATACGGAGTTGCTGATTATAGAGGTACGGAATATAAAGTGGATGAAAATAATAACTTTACTGGTGAAATTCTTCAAATGTGGGATTCTGACAGTAAACATTCAGCGATTATGGAGTTTGTAGAAAAATATGATATTGACTTGGATAAAAGTTTTTCGTATGGCGACACAAATGGTGATTTTTCAATGCTACAGCTAGTTGGAAATCCAATTGCAATAAATCCAGCTAGAGAGCTATTGCAGAATATTAGAAACGATAGAGAACTACGTAAAAAGGCTACAATAATTATAGAAAGAAAAGATGTTATTTATAAATTAACTGCAGATGTAGAATTCTTATAAAAACAGAAAGGGAAACAATTGTCTCCCTTTCTGTTTAATTATTCTCTATTACAAAATTGTCATCTAATATCTCAACCTGATTTTTTAATCCAGATGAGACGTAAACCTTTCTATCTTTAGTAACTAATATTCCTTCAACACCATCACGACTCTCTATTAGTTTTAGACCCTCTTCTATGCCTAATACAAATACAGATGTAGAAAGAACATCCCCATCCATAGCTTTATCAGATACAATAGTAACACTGACAAGCCCACTATCAGCAGGATATCCAGTAGCAGGATCTATAATATGGTGGTATCTTACATCATCCTCAATAAAATATCTTTCGTAGTCACCAGATGTAACTACAGATTTATCGGATATAGAAATACGAGCAATCGAATTATCTGCTCCAATTTCAGGGTTATCAATCCCTATTCTCCATAGGCTGCCATCGGTTTTTGATCCAAGTGCATATATATCCCCACCTAGATTAACAATTCCGCTTTTGATTCCGTTTTCCCTTAAAATACGGACTGACTCATCAACGGCATATCCTTTTGCAATACCACCTAAATCTAACATCATTTCTGAATCCTTGACAAAAGCAGTGTGATTTTCCTCTGAAACTTCCAATTGAGATAAATCAATATGTTTCCTTGCATTTAAGATTTCTTCTTGTGTTGGAACCTTCTGCCAATCCTTTCCTATACCCCAAAGATCTATTAAAGATCCAAGTCCAATATTGAAAGTTTCTTTAGTAATGGAAGAATACTCAAGGCCCTTTTCAAGTACGTCCATAGTGGAAGCATTAATTTTAACTGGTTCCATGCCAGCATTTTTATTGATATTATGAACATCACTTCCCTCTATTGATGTACTCATTAGATTTTCAATCTCACTGATACGATCAAAAACCTTAGAGATAATTTCATTTCCTTCTTTTTCAGAGCCGCTATATGCACTTATTTGCCCGAAGGTACCCAAAACCATTTGCTCATTTTTAACAAGAGTCAATTCATTAGATTTTTTACTTGAAGTACAAGCTGCTAATGAAATAGCCAATATTAATAATAACAGCAATATGTTTATTTTTTTATTATTAACCATTTAGTACACCTCTTTAATTTAAATTCTTTTAATTGCATTGACTGAATAATTATACCAATTAGTAGAAAAAAAGTAAAGATTACATAACTGTGAAAGAAAATAGACAAAAATATATTAAAGTTATTTT
>JAEWHG010000137.1 GCA_023387935.1 Bacillota bacterium | reverse complement strand
ATGACTTTGAGAGTTTTAAAAAAGATAATATAAATTTTCACAAATATGAGTTATTAATAGACTATGAGATTCATACAATAAATAATGAGCTAATAAGCGCAACCTCCCTTAACTATCAATACACTGGTGGTGCTCATGGTATGAGTGTAAAGGTTCCTTACAACTTTGATTTGGCTACTGGAAAGAGACTTTCTCTAAATGACTTATTTAAGGAAGGAAGTAACTATACAGAAGTAATTAATAAGGAAGTACAAAAACAAATACAAGAAAATCCAGATATATTTTTTCCAGATGAAGTAGAACTTTTTAGTGGTATTGCAGATGATCAATCCTTCTATATTAAAGACGGAAAGCTATTCATCTATTTTGGACAATACGATATAGCACCTTATTCGTCTGGCATAATCGAATTTGAAATACCAAGCAGTACTTTAAAAAATGTTGCGACCTCCTCCTTTATTAAATAGAGTTCCACAGAAAAAAGCTTCCATCTAAATGGAGGCTTTTTATCTTGGATAGTAATATTCCACTAATATTCAAACTTTATTTAGCCAGCTAAAATGAGCCCTACACATGCTCATAGTAGATAAATCAATTAATTTAACACTACCAAACTTTTTAACTCTTAGAAATACAGTTTCATTAGCCAATTATTAAACAGATATTAATTCTTATATAGGATCACTTTTTTATAAAATATTATATTGATTAATTTTAATTAAAATCTTATTATAGTGATAAGATTCTAGTAAATTTGTTTTAAAAAACAATATTGGGAAGGGAGTACAAATATATTATGGAGACTAAAAGTGATAACATTAGTACTGGATTAATTAAATCAGTCCAAAAAAGTATGAAGATACTTAAATATATTATAGATGCAAATGATGAGGTGTCCCTTACAGATATAGAAAAGGATCTAGGTTATAATATAAGCACAGTACACCGGTTATTAAGAACTTTAATGGAAGAAAAATTTATAAGTCAAAACAAAGTTACAAAAAAATATGATATAGGTCCAGCAGTGTTTTTTTCATGGTTAGGAGGCAGGAAGCCAGAGAAATATTTCTCTAGGATTACGCCAATACTAGCAGAATGTGTTAATAAAACTGGAGAGGCAACTAATCTTTTTATTAGGGATGGTAATGAGGCCGTATGTATCACGGGGTGTGAATCGCAACATACTCTTAGAGCATTTTTCGTTATAGGAAGAAGAATTCCTCTTACTTGTACAGCGGCAGGAAAAGTGTTTTTAAGTCATATTAAAAAAGAAGAACTACAAAAATTAATAAATCAGATAGAGTTTAAACAATATCTTCCAAATACATTAATGGATATGGAAAGTCTTTTAAAAGATTTATCTGAATCTAGAGAGAGAGGTTATACCATCGAAAATGAAGAATATGAACAAATGGTTACTGCAGTAGGTGTACCAGTTTTCGATAATAATGGAAGAGTTATATGTTCAATATCTACAATTGTTCCAAGTACTAGAATCGATGAAGAGAAGATTAATTACATATCTAAAGAACTAATGATAACTTCTAAAAAGATTACAGAGTTCATGGGAGAAGTGCTTTATTAGAAAAAAAGCTTTATTGTATTTTTCAATAGAGCTTTTTTTATTGTGAATAAAACAAAGTCCTCGGGACCCATCGGCAATCTTTGATTGCGCTGATGGGTAATTATTATTTAAATATTAAAAAAATTTTAAATATAATGCAGGACTTTATAAATATATATAGAATACAATAAAATAAATATCACAATGCGATATTTAAATTTCACAATATGAAAAAGGGGGAAGTTTTATTGGAAACTATAATTAGAAATGCAAAAATTAGAAACAAAGAAGAGCTTTGGGATATAGGTATAGAAAAAGGAAAAATAAAAGTAGTAGCTAAGAATTTACATGAAAAAGCAGAAGAAGAAATAGATGCCGAAGGTAATCTCGTTGTACCTTCATTTATTGACCCTCATATTCATTTAGACAAAGTCAATATAGTTGATGTAGTTAGAGCTAATAAAACAGGTACTTTGAAGGAAGCTATAGAAATTATTTGGGATAAAAAAGCTAATTATACAATTGAAGATATAGTAGAAAGGGCTGGAGATGTTATAAAAAGAGCAGCACTAAACGGTACTACGCATATGCGATCACATGTAGATATCGATACTATTGGTGGATTAAAACCATTAGAAGGTGTAATAGCTGCAAGAAACAAATATAAAGAGATAATGGACATACAAATAATAGCATTTCCGCAAGAAGGAATAATAAAAGATCCTGGATGTGCTGAACTTATGTGGAAAGCTATGGAGATGGGAGCGGATATTGTTGGTGGTATGCCTGCTAATGAGAATACTCCTGATGACAGCAGAAAACATATAGAGCTATGTTTTGATATAGCTGAAAAATATAATGCTGATGTGGATATGCATGTTGATGAAAGCGATGATCCATTCTATAGAACACTGGAAATATTAGCTGATGAAACGATTAAAAGAGGCTGGCAGAATAGAGTTACTGCAGGACATACATGCGCTCTTGCTGCCTACGATGACCATTATGCACAATATGTCATTGAAAAAGTAAAAAATGCAGGTATTCATATGATAACAAACCCAGTAACTAATCTGATGCTGCAAGGAAGAAACGACAAACAACCTATTAGGCGTGGAATTACTAGAGTTAAGGAATTATTAGAAGCAGGAGTAAATGTAAGTTTTGGTCAAGATTGTGTAAAAGACACATTCTATCCATTTGGTAGTGCAGATATGCTTCAAGTTGCATTAATTACTGCACATGCTGCTCAAATGAGTTTACCGCATGAAATTGAGAAAGTGTTTGATATGATAACATATGATGCTGCAAAAATTTTAGGACTGAAAAACTATGGTATAGAAGAAGGTAATAACGCAGATTTAGTTATACTAGATGCTTTCACAATTAATGATGCTATAAGACTGCAACCTGCTAGACTGTATGTAATAAAAGATGGAAATATTATTGCAAAAAGTAAAATACAAAATGAGCTGTATTTAAAAAAATATGCTTTAGTTTAGTACTTTTGTAAAGCTTCCCCTTCGCAGCTTAAAAGAAGCAAAGCAATAGCTTCAAGGGTAATGATTTTTTACTCTTTTAGGGGAAGCTTTAATAAAATTTTGATTATGCCATCTTATACATCCTATTGTTATACATCTGACGCTTGCTTTAATCTCCTCATTTTCTTTAATTGATATATTTACATGATTGTCCATTAAACAATAGTTGTTTCTTTCAAATCTATCAGCTTCTCTATCTTTTATAATATTTCAACCAAATTTATTTTTATATGAAAATTTTACAAAACATTTTTTATGGTATGTATTTGTTTTTATCAATATATACTCTATTTTTGTTTTCTGATTATTATTAACTTCCATTATATACATAAAACAAATACTTAGATGAACATGCATAGAAAAAAACAATTTAATTTTTTGTTAAAAATTTATTAATATATAAGTGAACTTATATAAAATAGGAGGGATAGAATGAAACAGGGAAAAGTAAAAATAATAATGTCTGGAGGAATTATAGGATTATTAGCTGCTCTATTAGTAAAGTTTGGTAATCCTGTAAACATGGGAATTTGTGTAGCCTGCTTTTTCAGAGATATAGCAGGAGGACTAGGACTTCACGGAGCAGCAAATGTACAGTACATAAGACCAGAAATAATAGGATTTATTCTAGGTTCATTTATAATTGCAAAGGCTAAAGGTGAATTTAAACCAAGAGGTGGCTCATCTCCTTTATTAAGGTTTGTTCTAGGATTTTTCTTAATGATTGGAGCATTAGTATTCCTAGGATGCCCACTCAGAATGATTCTAAGATTAGCCAATGGGGATTTAAATGCTATTACTGGTTTAGTTGGTTATGTTTTTGGAATTTTCATAGGTATTCAATTCATGAAGAAAGGCTTCAGCCTTGGAAGAAGCGTAAAACAACCTGAAGCAAGTGGTTATTTTATGCCAGTATTTGCAGTAGGTTTATTAGTTTTATTACTTACAAAACCTGCATTTGTTCTATTTAGCGAAAGTGGCCCAGGTTCATTAAGAGCACCACTATTTATGGCTCTTGGAGCATGTTTAGTGGTTGGATTAGTTCTACAAAGAACAAGGCTTTGTACTGCTGGAGGATTTAGAGATGCAATACTTATAAAAGATTTTTATTTCTTATGGGGACTTATTGGAATATTTGTATTTGGAATGATAGGAAATCTACTTTTAAACCCAGCTAGTTTTAAAATAGGTTTTGTTGATCAACCAATAGCGCACAATGATTTTGTGTGGAATTTCATGGGTATGCTATTAGCGGGCTTAGCGTCTGTATTACTAGGAGGTTGTCCATTAAGACAAACAATTTTAGCAGGTGAGGGAGATACAGATGCTGCTATTACTATTTTAGGGCTAATAGCAGGTGCAGCTTTTGCTCATAACTTTGGTTTAGCTGCTAGTCCAAGTGGCGTAGGAACAAATGGAAAAGTAGCAGTTATAATGGGAATACTTATAATACTTGGTATTGCATATAATGTCGTAAGATTTAACGAAAGAACTAGAATAGAAAATCAAAATTCAAAGGAGGATGCAAGTCATGCATAAAGTTATCGATGCTAGAGGAAGATCCTGTCCAGAACCTGTTTTAATGACAAAGGCTGCATTAGAGAAAAACAGTGATTCTCCTATAGAAGTCTTAGTAGATATGATGGTGGCTGTAGAGAATATTAGGCGATTTGTAGAAAATAAAGGCTATAGATTAGAATGTGCTGAAACTAATAGTGGATATTCTTTATTTATACAAAAATAGGTGGTCTAATTGAAGAATACATATTGTGTTTTAACTTTCCATTCTACCTACCATGCACTTCAATGCGAAAAATTATTACAAGAAGAAGGCATTGATATAAAATTGATTCCTGTACCAAGAAAAATAAGTACTAGCTGTGGAACTGCTGGCGAAGTTAACTGTGAAGATAAAAATATAATTTTAGAAATCTGTAAAAACAAAAATATAGAGTACGGTGAGTTTCATTATATTGATAGAGAAGTTAATCTAAGCTGGTATAAAAAGCTAGTCAAAAAACAATCACTTTAAATTCTACTTAATATTTAAAATATATAACTCACCTGAAAGTATGAAATATAAT
>JAEWHG010000133.1 GCA_023387935.1 Bacillota bacterium | reverse complement strand
AAAATAAGATACAAATTTAGATTGTAGTTTAATTACTTTAGGTATGGACTAAACTAAATATTCAATAGAGTTTATGGTGATCTAATAAAGGAGTGAGGAAAAATGGAGGTCTTTGTGCTTGTAGGTTCTAGTGGTACAGGAAAAAGTTTTAGAGCTATTGGCGTAGCAAAAGAAAAAAATATTGAGTATATAATTGATGATGGACTCTTAATAAGGGGAAATAAGGTATTGGGAGGGAAATCCGCTAAGAGAGAAAAATCCACGATGGGAGCTATTAAGAGAGCTATTTTTCTTGAGGATGATCATAAAAAAGAAGTAGTTGAAATTTTAAGTAAGGAGAGACCTACTAAAATATTGATTTTAGGAACATCTAGTAAAATGGTAAAATCTATAGCGGAAGCTTTAGGTCTTGGAACGATTAAAGAATGGATATTTATAGAGGATATTGCCACTAAGGATGAAATTAAAATAGCTCGTCGGTACCGTGTAAAGGAAGGACAACATGTTATTCCTGTTCCAACTTTTGAAATAAAAAAGGATTTCTCTGGGTATTTTTTAAATCCATTAAGGTTATTTAGAAATCTTGGGAAGGAAAGCGGAAATGATTTTGGAGAACGCTCAGTTGTAAGACCTACCTTTAGTTATAGAGGGAAGTATTATATTTCTAACAGTGTTGTTGAGTCTTTAGTATATTATGTTGCAAATAAAATAATTGGAATTTATAAGATCAGTAATATTAATATAAATAATACGAGCAGTGGGTTAATTATAGAGCTGGATGCTCGTATTGTGTACGGTAATCCTATTAAACCTATTGTTGAAAGACTTCAAGAGCAGATTAAAATTGAAATAGAAGACATGACATCTTTTAATATAGTAGCTATCAATGTGAATGTTAGAAATTTGATCATACTATAGCCACCATATATACATTAATTTTTATAACTGTCTAAACTCTGTTTTTATTGGATATTTTTGTTGTTTATTTATAAATACACATAAATTTTTAATTTTTTATTGTGAATATAACAAGGTTCCTGGGATCCATCAGCAATCTTTGATTGCGTTGATGGATGGGGTTCTTATTTTATTTACAAAAATTCATATGTAAAATTTTGTTATACTAAACTAAAAGGTTTACAAAGATGATTTGAATATGCTATAATTCAGGTGTACATAAAGGTTAAAGAAATAACGAATGAAAATTCAGATAATTCCAGTCATTTTAGGAAGAAGTCTCATGGACTCTTTCTTAAAATATATAACATTATATTTTTATCACCAGTATTAATTAATAAATTTTTTAGGAGGGTATTATAATGGCAGGACATGCAAATCCTTTTGAAACTGCTCAACAACAAGTTAAATCAGCTTGTGACAAACTAGGTACTGAGGCAGCAGTATACGAAATTCTTAAAAACCCAATGAGAGTATTAGAAGTGGCTCTTCCAATTAAAATGGATGATGGAACTGTTAAAACTTTTATCGGTTACAGAGCACAACATAATGATGCAATTGGACCATTTAAAGGTGGAGTTAGATTCCATCAAGGTGTAACATATGATGAAGTTAAAGCTCTTTCTACATGGATGACTTTCAAATGTGGAGTTATGGGAGTTCCTTATGGTGGAGGTAAAGGTGGAGTTACTGTTGATCCTTCAACATTATCTAAGGGTGAATTAGAAAGATTATCTAGAGCTTACTCAAGAGCAATTGCTCCAATTATTGGAGAAAAAGTAGACATTCCTGCTCCAGATGTTGGAACTAATGGACAAGTTATGGCTTGGTTCGTAGATGAATATCAAAAAGCAACTGGAGATTTTGCACCTGGAGTATATACAGGTAAGCCAGTAGAGTTCTATGGATCTTTAGCTAGAACAGAAGCTACAGGATATGGAGTTGCTCTTGCTGCTAGAGAAGCTGCTAAGAAACTTGGAATCGATATGAAACAAGCTAAAGTAGCTATCCAAGGATTTGGTAATGTTGGTTCTTTCACAGGAAAATACATTCAAGAATTAGGTGGAACAATTGTTGCAGTAGCTGACCACACAGGTGGAATTTACAACAGCAAAGGATTCAATGCTGATGAATTAGCTGAATATGTAAAAGAAACAAGAGGAGTTGCTGGATTCCCAGGAGCTGAAAGCACATTCCCTAAAGAAGATATTATCGGATTTGATTGCGATATCTTATTACCATGTGCATTAGAAAACTCTATTACAGCTGACAATGCTAATGATGTTAAAGCTAAAGTTGTTTGTGAAGGTGCTAACGGACCAACAACATTAGAAGCTGACAAAATTTTAAATGACAAAGGTATCTTAGTTGTTCCAGATATTTTTGCTAACGCTGGTGGAGTAACTGTATCATATTTCGAGTGGGTACAAAACCTACAAAGATATTCTTGGTCATTTGATGAAGTTCAACAAAAACAAGAAGCAATAATGGTTAAAGCTTTTGAAGATATCTGGAATCTTAAAAATGAGAAAAATGTAGAGCTTAGAACAGCTGCTTACATGATTTCTATTAAGAGAGTTGCAGATGCAATGAAACTTAGAGGATGGTACTAATCGTATTGTCATTTAATAAAATATACTAAGGTAAATGCCTTAAGAATAAATAAAAAAGCAGGATCTATTGTTTGGATAGGTCCTGCTTTTTTATATAAAAAGTACTTTTGCCTCAGAAAAATATTGCATTGTGTTTATATCTGTTATATATTAGGTATAACAGATATAAACATAATGTTATATAGAAATGATTGCATTTACTTTTAAATGAGTAGAGAGCAGAGTATACTAATAATAAATATAAGCAGTAAGGAAGGATGTGTGTAATGAATGCTGAAATTAGAAAATGTAAGTAAATCTTATGGTAGCGATGGTATGAAAGCGGTTGACAGTGTTAGCTTTGAAGTAAAACCTGGCGAAATATTCGGTTTTTTAGGGCCAAATGGAGCTGGAAAAACTACAACATTAAAAATGATCGTAGGTCTTTTAAAACCTGATGAGGGAAATATTTTTATAAATGGATTAGATTTCAAAAATAATTCTTTAGAAGCAAAAAAATTAATTAGTTATGTACCGGATAACCATGAGGTGTACGAAAGATTAACGGGAATGGAATATTTAAACTTTATGGGCGATATGTATGGAATTTCTAAAGATATGAGAGGTAAAAAGGTAAATGAATATTTAGAGCTATTCGAATTAAAAGATG
>JAEWHG010000098.1 GCA_023387935.1 Bacillota bacterium | reverse complement strand
TTTCTTTAATCATAACCCATATTGGACTTGCTATAAATACAGAGGAGTAAGTCCCTGCTATAACACCTATCATTAATGGTAGAGCAAATTCTCTAATTTGATCCACACCTAATACATAAAGAGCAACAATTGTAATTAATGTTGTTACAGAAGTGTTTATAGATCTGGTAATCGTTTGTGAAATACTCTCATTCGCTATCTGTGTATAGTCAACTTTCTTAGCAAATTTCATATTTTCTCTTATTCTATCAAATACAACAATTGTATCATTAATAGAGTATCCTAATATCGTTAAAATTGCAGCTACAAAAGGACTATTCACAGGTATTCTAAGTATTGAATACATGGCTAATACAATTAAGACATCATGAGTCAATGCAATAATAGCTGAGATAGCAAAGCTAAACTCAAATCTAAATGTAATATAAATTAACATTCCAATAGCAGCAATAAACATAGCGATCAGTGCATTTCTTCGAATTTCTTTTCCTACTGATGGACCGAATTGATCCGCTCTTAAAAAGTCATCCTCGGTTAGATTGTATTTTTCCTTAAAATCTTCAAATATCTCTGTACGCTTTTCGTTATCAAAGTCTTCTTTCATTCTTATTTGAACTATGGTCTTTTCTTCCCCTAGCATGTTAATGCTTGCACTTTGATCATATTGATCAACTATTTCTCTTATTTCTTCTGTTGATACATATTTGTTAAGGTTAATTTCCATTAAGGTTCCACCAGTAAAGTCGATCCCGAAATTAAGCCCTCTTACAAGACCTAATACTAAACCTAATATAAGGATTGCACCAGAAATGGAAAACCATATTTTTCTTTTTTGTATAATATTCATTAGTCTTCCCCCTTTACACTCCATATAATTTGTTGTTCTTAGTTAGATTCATTCCTACTATTAATTTCAATAGGAATTTTGTAACTATAACCGCAGTAAACATACTTGCAACAATACCAATTATTAGAGTAATTGCAAATCCTCTAATAGATCCTGTACCAAATTGATATAATACAATTCCTGATATAAGAGTAGTAATGTTAGAGTCTAAAATTGAAGTAAAGGCTCTTTTGAAGCCTGAATCTATGGCTGACCTTACACTTTTACCTGCTCTTATTTCTTCTTTAATTCTTTCAAAAATAATAACATTCGCATCTACAGCCATACCTACAGAAAGAATTAAAGCAGCTATTCCAGGCAATGTAAATGTTGCATTTAAAGCTATCATAATTCCTAATACAAGTAACATATAGATTGATAATGCAATACTTGCAACAAAACCAGGTATTTTATAGTAAATAATCATAAAAAGGAATACGAGCAATACACCTATTTTAGCAGCCTGTATACTTTTATTTAATGCATTTTCACCTAAAGTAGCAGTAATTGTCGATGTCTGAACCTCTTCTAAGTCTACAGGTAGTGCACCAGCTCTAATTAATGCTGCTAAATTTGATGCTGTTTCAATTGTAAAGTTACCAGAAATAGATGCATGTCCATCTGGAATTTTAGCATTAACAACAGGACTTGAGATGATCTCATCGTCTAATATAATATTAATTATTTTATCCATAGGATCCTGAAATTCAGCTAATCTGCCAGTTGCTTCTGCAAACTTTTTAGCTCCTTCGCTATCAAATTCTAAGCTTACCTGTGGTTGTTGCCCTTGTCCTAAAGTAGCTTGTGATCTAACAACATTGCTCCCCGTAACTACAACTTCACCATCTTTAGTAACAAATTTAAGCTGTGCTGTTTTACCAATGGTGTCAATTGCTTCTTGAGCATTTTCTACTCCTGGAAGCTCCACTCTAATTCTTTTTTCACCTTCTCGTACAATCAACGGCTCTGTAAGTCCCATTCCATCAACACGTCTACTAAATACTTCTATAACTTGCTCCATTATTTCATCTAATTCCGCACCTTTTTTATCAGTTTGCGCTTCATAAACAACGTAAACTCCACCTTTTAAATCAAGCCCCTGTTTTATGGAATCCTTTACAGGCTTAATTGTATAGTTTCCAATATCTAATCCATTAAAAGCTGTAAATATAGCTAGTCCTAAGATCGCAATAATCATGAGAAATATAATTCCATTTTTTGCTTTCATTTTATCAGCTTCCTCCTTATTTATAACTTAATCTGATGGAGCACTTGCTCCATCAGATATAAACATAAGATCAATTATGTTGAATACTTTGTAGACCTATTTTACATTAACCATGTGCTCCTTAGAAATTTTTACGTATTTAGTAGCAGAGTCTCTTAATCCTTCTTTTTCCTCTTTGGTTAATTCTCTTACTACCTTTGCAGGAGAGCCTACAGCTAACACACCAGAGGGTATTTTTTTACCTGGTGCAACAAGAGCTCCTGCACCAATAATTGTCTCCTCACCTATTTCTGCACCATCTAATATAATTGAACCCATTCCTATTAATGTATTATTTCCAACTTTGCAGGCATGAACAATAGCATTATGGCCTACGGTAACATTATCTCCAATTATTGTTGGAAATCCTGCAGAATTGTGAACAACAGAATTATCTTGAATGTTTGTATTTTCACCTATTTTTACATAATCAACATCTGCACGTATAACTACATTATACCAAATATTCGAATTTGAACCTATAGTAACATCTCCCACTATATTTGCAGTTTCTGCAATAAAACAGCTTTCGTGTATAACTGGTTCTTTATCCTTATATGCTTTAATCATTACTTTCCTCCTCAGCTAATTTTGCTTGAATTGTTAGAGCACACTCAATTCTTTTCTTCTCCATTTCACAGCCAAGATCGTAAGGCTCATAAATATTTTTATTAAAATTATAAGCGTTGGCATGACATCCGCCACTACAGTAAAATTTTGCCCAACATTTACTACACTTATCTTTATTGTAAATATGAGCATTGCTAAACTCATTGTATAATGAAGTATTTAATGTCCCTTCTAAAATACTGCCTACTTTAAACTCCTCATTTCCAACAAATTGATGACAAGGATAAACATCTCCATCTGGAGTAATTGCTAAATATTCTGCGCCTGCTCCACATCCAGAAACCCTTTTTATTACACATGGTCCTTGTTTTAAATCTATCATAAAGTGGAAAAAGTCAAATCCTTTTCCTTCTTTAATTCTTTTAACATATTCTCTAGCTAAAACTTCGTATTGCTCAAATACTGTTGTTAGATCTTCTTCTTTAATAGCATAATCATGGTATTCTTCAGCAACTACTGGTTCCATAGATGTGCTTTTAAATCCTAGATCTGCAAGATGAAGTACATCTTTAGAAAAATCTAAGTTTTCTCTAGTAAATGTTCCTCTAACGTAGTAATTACGATGGCCTCTCATTTCAGCCATTTTTAAAAATTTAGGTACAATGATATCGTAAGTACCCTGTCCATTTATTGAGTATCTCATAGTATCATTCACTTTTTTTCGTCCATCAATACTAAGGACTACATTGAACATGTTTTCATTAATATATTGCATATTCTCATCATTAAGTAGAACACCGTTAGTGGTCATTGTAAATCTAATGTTTTTATTATATTTTTTCTCTTGTTCTCTTCCGTAATCAACTACTTGCTTAATCGTTTCGAAATTCATTAATGGCTCTCCACCAAAGAAGTCTACTTCCAAATTATGTCTACTACCAGAATTTTCAATTAAAAAATCTATCGCTTTTTTTCCTACTTCTGCGCTCATAAGACTTCTATCACCTTTAAAGTCACCTTGTGATGCAAAGCAATATTTACAGCGGATATTACAATCATGAGCTATGTGTAAGCATAATGCTTTAACAACAGGCTTTTTATTTTTAAAACCATCATGGTTAAAATAACGATCATCTACAAATAATAGCCCTTCTTCTTTTATAAATTCTAACTCTTTAATAGCTTCTCTCACTTCTACACTTGAATATTTATCCTTTAACAACCCTACTATTTCCTCTGCATCTTTATCTGGGTAGTAGTCTAAAACGTCATAAGCTAATTTGTCTATAACATGGACTGCTCCACTATTAACGTCCATTACCATATAAGTATTATCTTGATAAAATTTATGAATCATTATATAAATCCCCTTTCAATTTACCATAAAAACTATAGCCATAAATCATTGTATATAATATAATAGCAACTTTCAAGAAAAAAAGTCATCTAATAACATACCTAATGAAAAAACAGCAGTGACATTGCACTGCTGCCCAACTGTATGTAGTTTATTTATTTTCGCACTCTTGATTAGCTACTGTACAAGAAGTTTTGCAAGCTGATTGGCAAGAAGTTTGACATTCTCCACATCCGCCTTTAGCCGCACTTTTAACAAGAGTTGCACCACTTAATGTTTTAATATGTTTCATAGTAAAGCTCCTTTCTTAATAAAATATCCTAATACTGTTAGATTATATCATAAAGAAAAAAGTAAAAAAAGCTTATTATTTAATGTTAACGCCTAGCATGCCTCCTATTATACCAGCACCAACACCTAGTAAAATTTTGTATAGGGCTATACTGTCTATAGAATACTCTTTAATAAACATTTTACTAATTAAAACCAATATCAAAACAAATACAAATCCAATCAATCCACCATGAAACCAGCCTTTACTCCTTAAATGTACGGAACAATAAATTGCAGAAAAAACAACACCGACGATCATAATAACAGACGTAATTAATGGAATAACATTTTCCCCTAAACTTGTATAGGTTATTATTACTGCGGTTATTAAAAAAAGTAAAAGAGATATAATATATCCTCTAATCAACCCTCTTCCGTATATTCCCATATTGAAATATCCAGGTTTCACTGTGTTTTTTTTTGCACCTTTCATAATTACACCTCCAACCTACTATATAACTAATCATATGCATATTAACACAATAATTATTACTAATTTCATTTATACACATATATTACGAAAAACAACCCACTTCTAAAGCTAATATAATTAACTTAAAAAATGGGTTGTTTTATACTTAATATTATTTATCAATACTTTTTTCTTGAGTAACTACAGATCCAATTGACCATTTAGCCATTGTCAATTTTACCTTATCTGCTCCAACTTCAATAGTAATAATATCATCCTTTATTTTGATAACCTTACCATGAATTCCACCGATAGTAATTACTTCATCTCCAACCTTTAAATTGTTTCTCATTTCTCTTATTTTTTTGTCCTTTTTCTGCTGAGGTCTTATTAATAAGAAATAAAAAACTACAAACATACCTATAGGCAA
>JAEWHG010000087.1 GCA_023387935.1 Bacillota bacterium | reverse complement strand
CCTCCAGTTTTCATAATGACATATTTAAACTACTAGATGCCATTGAAAAACGAAATACATCGGAGGCCATTAAAAGATTAAATCATATTCTAGAAGAGGGAGAGCCTATTTTAAAGATATTAACAACCCTTGGAAATCAAATGAAGAATATACTTTCTGCGAAACTTTTACTTGAAGAAGGCTATTCAAGTAAAATGATTGCAACTAAACTGGGTATACATCCATTTGTGGCTTCAAAGTGTGCTACGCAAAGTAAAGGGTTTACAATAGAAAGAATAAAAACGCTTCTAAATCGGTTCTTAGAGGCTGACATAATGATAAAAACGGGAAAAATGAAGGATAAAATTGTTCTAGAAATGCTGGTTATGGAAATGAGTAAATAAAATAATTAAAAATGGACAGCAAAAAAGCGTACTTTTGTACGCTTGATCTTTTTATTAGCAAACACTAAGACACGGTTTTAATCAGATAATAAGGGGCTATTACATTGCGTTGTTAAGTTTAAGAGCAAGTCTAGAAACTTTTCTTGACGCTTTAGCTTTATGAATAGTTCCTTTAGCAGCAGCTTGATGAAGTTTCTTTTCAACAAGTCTTAATCTTGTTTTTGCTTCTTCATAATTTTCAGCGGCTAAAGATTCTTCAAATCTTCTGATTGCAGTCTTAAGTTGTGATTTGATCATTCTGTTTCTAGCTGTTTTTTTATTGATAACTAGAATTCTTTTTTGTGCGGATTTGATATTTGCCAACGTGTTCACCCCCTTGTGTGTCATTAACACATGTAATTTTATCAGAAAACCATATATAATGCAATAGAAAAATTCAATCTGTCCAAGGTATAAAATTAACAGAGCAGTTATATATTGAATTTATTAACACTAAACAACAAAAATATACAATATTTAAGTATTTTAAACATTGTATAAAAGTTTTATAAAATAGATATATGGTTTTAAAATAATTATATCAAATTTACAAATAATAAGTAATAATTTATTTTAAAATTATAATATATCGAAAGAAGGTGTAAATTTGTTTAATATATATACAGATTTAGCTTTGGAGGCTAGAGAACTTTATCAAGAGGAAAGAAATGAAGAAATCCCTGGTGTAAAAGTTCAAAATGAGGAAATAGAAGATGTTATTGTTACAAGGGTAGAAGTATTAGATGAGGGTGGAGTAAAAATTATTGGAAAGCCAATAGGTAAATATATTACATTGGAAAGTAGTAGTCTAAGAAAAGCTGATGCTGATTTTAAAGATAGTATGAGCAAACTTTTAGCCAAGGAACTTAAAGCCATAATTCCTAAAAAAGATAATATCAAAGCTCTTGTAGTAGGCTTAGGTAATTGGGATGTAACACCGGATGCTTTAGGTCCAAAGGTTGTATCAAAGGTATTCGTTACGAGACATTTATTTAAAATGTACAATAAAGAAGGAGATACAGATGTATCAGAGGTAAGTGCTATTTCGCCAGGTGTAATGGGAACAACAGGATTAGAAACGAGTGAAGTTGTAAAGGGAATAGTAGAAAATTCAAAACCTGATATTGTTATTGTTGTGGATGCTTTAGCTTCAAGAAAAATGGAAAGAGTAAATTCAACAATCCAGATTTCTACAACTGGGATTACACCTGGGTCTGGACTTGGAAATAAAAGAAAGGCTTTAAATGAAAGTAATTTAGGAGTGCCAGTAATAGCAATAGGTGTACCTACAGTAGTAGATGCAGCGACTTTAACAAGTGACACAATAGACAAAGTAATAGATGCATTTTCTAGACAGGCTAAGGTAGGCTCTCAATTTTATAATATGCTAAAGGGGCTAAAGGAAGAAGAAAAGTACAATTTAATTAGGGAGGTACTTGAGCCATATAGCGCAAATATAATAGTAACGCCAAAGGAAGTAGATGAGGTAATTGTTAATCTTTCTCAAATAATTGCGAATGGCATTAATATAGCTATTCATCCAGGAATTGATTTGAAAGATGTTAACAGGTATATCAACTAAGTACCAGTTTAGATGGAATCTTATTTCTGATGAAAGTAAACACATTCATAATTTAAAAGGAATAAAGCACCTACTTTTTTCATAATTATTTGTAGAGACTACTTATGAGAAAGCAGGTGCTTTACTTGGGTAATTACAAAAAAAATCTACGAAGAAGCTATTATAATATTGTTATATTGCTATTAATTTTATTAACCTTATTTTCTATAGTAGGGCTAATATCAAAGAAAGAGGCTTCTAGAAATACGGAAGTTTATGAGGCTCAAGATCAGGAACTCAAAATAGAGAGAAAGATTGAAAATAGTTTGTTTATTAAAACTGTACAACATATCTTTCCAAACAGAAGTGTTGGAAAACAATACAAATCTAAATTTTCACTTGAAGGAGCATATACTTCTTTTTTTGAAAAAGTATTCAAAGTTGACTTTAAGAATCCATTAACTTTTGTACAAGTACAGTTTCCTGTAACGGCGTCACAACAGGAAGCTTTAATAGCAAATATACCTAAGGATAATAATGATGAAGAAATAGAAGAAGATTGGACTAGAGAAATTCATTTTGTAGATTATGATGGAGAAGAAAAAACAGTAACAGTAGATACTGATATTGATGCAGAATATTATATAGATGAAAATGAATTGACAGATTTAGATGACTTAGGAGAAATAGAAGATGGAATATATGTAATAGGAGAAGAAGATCTTGTTGATAGCCTAAATCCTGTATCTAATCAGGATTTAAGCAATATACCTAGGCCTAAAGGAATTACTGTGGAAAAAGGCAAACCAAGTGTATTGATTTATCATACTCATGCTACTGAATCCTATAATCCAGCAAAGGAGGGGAATTTCCACAGTCTGAAAAAAGATTATACTGTAATCGCGGTTGCTGATGTTATTACAGAAGAACTAGAAAAAAGAGGCTACACTGTAATCCATGACGAAACATACCATGATTATCCTTCATATAATGGCTCTTATGGAAGATCCTTAGTTACAGCTCGGAACATATTGGAAAAAAATCCTTCGATAAAAATGGTATTAGATATTCATAGGGATGGATTTGATAATATAGATACACGATCCGATAGGTTAAGTCTAGTTGAAAATAGTAGAGTTCAAATAAATGGAGAATATGCTGCTAGATTTATGTTTGTAGTTGGAGGCAAAACTGAAAATAGAAAAGAAGTAGAAACTTTTGCTAATTTTGCTAAATCTATAAGTGATAGTAAATATCCTGGGCTGGCTAAAGAAGTCTTTACAAATCAATACGGTAAATATAATCAATACTTATCAGATTATGCTGCTTTAGTAGAAATAGGAAGTAATACGAATACAATAGAAGAAGCTAAGAAAACTGGATATTATTTAGCAGATGTACTTGCGGATACATTAAAACTCTTAGAAGAATAGGTTTAAAAATGTATTTAAAGGTTCACAATACGAATGGTGATGTAAATGAGCAGAGTTCAACGTAGAAAAATAGAAAGAAGATCACGGATTTATTTCAAAATATGTATGTTTCTTATGATTGCTTTATTAGCTTATGGATTGCTAACTGTGGATCTGAGTATAAGGAAGATACTAGCTATTGATGAATCATCCCTAATAGACTATAGACAACTTGGAGATAATCAATATATTGTTCACATAATGGGAAAAGATCATTTTATTAATACCAAAGTATTGCGAAGTCAGATCAATAATAAATTTGCAGAATTTGGAGAAATAGCTTATAATATTAGAGAGTGGATTGAAAATAAA
Source organism: Bacillota bacterium (assembly GCA_023387935.1). Lineage (GTDB taxonomy): Bacteria > Bacillota > Clostridia > Peptostreptococcales > Natronincolaceae > Alkaliphilus_B. The sequence continues at coordinate 49 of JAEWHG010000087.1, read as the reverse complement.
TGGTAAAAAGTATTATAACAAAATGTCGGATCATCCGGCATTTTTTTAA
>JAEWHG010000085.1 GCA_023387935.1 Bacillota bacterium | reverse complement strand
TTAGAAAGAACTTTTACATTACGTTCTTCCGCTTGTACCATAATAGATGGTACAGCAGCATTTTGAATTTCTATGGCTAATTCTTTTGTAATAACTTCGCCAGCTTCTGCTATAATTTCACCAGTAGTTTTGTTTACTACAGTTTCAGATAGCACGAATCCTTGTACTCTGTTTTTAAAAGCTAATTTTTTATTAAATTTAAATCTACCAACTTTAGCTAGATCATATCTTCTAGCATCAAAGAACATACTGTTAATTAAGGATTCTGCACTTTCTACAGAAAGTGGTTCACCTGGACGTAATTTTTTGTATAACTCAAGTAAACCATCTTGATAGTTATCAGATGGATCTTTTGTTATACTTGCTAATATCTTAGGTTCTTCACCAAATAATTCTTGTATTTGGGAATTACTTCCAATTCCAAGCGCACGAATTAATACAGTAATTGGTACTTTTCTATTACGATCAACACGTACATAAAATACATCGTTGGAATCTGTTTCGTATTCTAACCATGCACCCCTATTAGGTATTACAGTTGATGAATATAATGTCTTACCTATTTTATCATGTCCAATTGCATAATAGATACCTGGGGAACGTACTAACTGGCTAACGATAACTCTTTCCGCTCCGTTAATAACGAACGTACCTGTCTCGGTCATTAATGGTAAGTCGCCCATAAAAATATCATGCTCATTGATTTCATCATTTTCTTTGTTATGAAGTCTTACTTTGACTTTAAGAGGAGCTGCAAATGTTGCATCTCTTTCCTTGCATTCTTCAATTGAATATTTCACATCATCTTCACAAAGTACAAAATCTACAAACTCTAGGCTTAGATGTCCGCTATAATCTTCGATAGGAGATATATCCGCAAACACTTCCTTAAGTCCTTCATCTAAAAACCATTGATATGAGTTTTTCTGAACTTCAATAAGATTTGGCATATCCAGTACTTCTTTTTGCCTTGAGTAGCTCATTCTTACGCCGTTACCAACTTTGATTGGACGTATCCTGTTTTTATCCATTGACGTTTTCACCCCTTGAAATTTTATTGAATATTCATGAATAGATCTTTTTATATGTCATAAGTTGACAAAAATAACATATTTACTGAAATATTCTTGAATAAATTTGTGAAAATACTTTTCATTTTCGTTTATATGTGCTATAATAAATAAATAGACATGTCACAGCACAATAGTGCATCTTTCATACTATCATAATGTTTTCAAGTTGTCAACATATTTTTGTTGACTTTTTCTATTTCTCTTTATTTAAATCTTATGTGAAACACTTCTAAATAAATTGTTCCTACTGATTTGGCGCTAATATAAATCACCTAGCCCCTATTATTACATCATGCACAAATAATTCTATTTTATTCCATTGTCATTAAAAAAAGGTATCCCTCTTTATAAACAGTCTTTTTCACTAAAAACCAAACTTAAGCCTGATTCCTTCATGTCAATTACTATCTATACAAGGGATACCCTCATTTTATTTTACTTAACTACTAAAGCAATCTGATTACTTTAGTAGTTTGATTACTTTTAGTAATTTAATTACTTAAGAGTAACTTTTGCGCCTTCAGCTTCAAGTTTAGCTTTGATATCTGCAGATTCATCTTTAGATGCAGCTTCTTTAATCATCTTAGGTGCGTTATCTACTACGTCTTTCGCTTCTTTTAAGCCTAAGCCAGTTACTTCACGAACTACTTTGATAACTTTAACTTTGTTTGGACCAACTTCAGTTAATTCTACATCAAATTCAGTTTTTTCTTCTTCTGCTGCTGCAGCTGCAGGACCTGCAACTACTACACCAGCTGCTGCAGAAACACCAAATTCCTCTTCACATGCTTTTACTAAATCATTTAATTCTAACACTGTTAAACTCTTAATTGCTTCGATAAATTCTTGAGTTGTCATTATTAAATACCTCCGTTAATATTATTTATTTTCGATTTTCTAATTTATTTATGCTACTTCTTCTTGCTTCTCAGCGATTTGCTTAAGAACACGTGCAAGGTTTGTAATAGGAGATTGTAAACTTCCAAGTAACTTGGAAATAAGAACTTCTCTTGAAGGAATAGTTGCAATAACTTGAATTCCTTTTTCATCGTAGTAAGTTCCCTCTACAACACCAGCTTTAAACTCTAATTTTGGAGAAGTTTTGATAACATCATTGATGATTCTTGCAGGAGCAGTTGCATCTTCAATACCGAAAGCTACAGCTGTAGGTCCTTCTAAGTGTTTTGATAATGCTTCAAACTCTGTTCCTTCAAAAGCTCTTTTTAATAATGTGTTCTTGTATACTTTATATACAACTCCTGCTTCTCTTAATTGTTTACGAAGTTTAGTATCTTCTTCAACAGTAAGTCCGCGGTAGTCAACAGCTACAATTGCTTTTGCATTACTAACATAACCTTTGATCTCATCAACGATAGGTTGTTTGATTTCTACTTTTGCCATTCTAGTACACCTCCTTATAAATTTTACATTGCAATTTATCCAGGCCATCAGTTCTAGTAATAAGATACCAATGCAAGCTGCTTAGCTTGTACAGGTAGACATATTATTAAAAAACCCTCACTGTAAGACAGTAAGGGTTTATATAAGTCATCAAAAGATTCTTATTCCCTCGGTAGGCGGTAAACTTATGCTCCACTTCACATGTGTTTATTACTAGAATAATAATTCTATAAATAAAATACAGGGGAAATATTGCACCTACTGTCTTCGGCTTTATTGCTTTTCGTAGTATAACATTAATCTATTTGGTTGTCAATCATAAAATCAAATATCTCGCAAATTAGCTTAATTTAGCTGTGTTTAATTTAACACCAGGTCCCATTGTAGACGCTAATGTAACACTCTTTAAATATTGACCCTTTGCAGCAGATGGTTTTGCTTTTATAACTGCACCGATTAGCGTATGGAAGTTGTCCGCTAATTGTTCTTCAGTAAAGGAAACTTTACCTAGTGGCACGTGAATAATGTTTGTTTTATCTAATCTATATTCGATCTTACCTGCTTTGATCTCTTTAACAGCTTTTGCTACATCCATAGTAACTGTTCCAGCTTTAGGGTTTGGCATTAAACCTTTTGGTCCAAGTACACGTCCTAAACGTCCAACAACACCCATCATATCTGGAGTTGCAACGATAACATCAAAGTCTAACCATCCTTCATTTTGGATTCTAGGAACTAATTCCTCACCACCAACATGATCAGCTCCTGCAGCTTGTGCTTCAGCTAATTTATCGCCTTTAGCAAATACAAGAACCTTTACAGTTTTACCAGTTCCGTGTGGTAATACTACCGCACCACGTACTTGTTGATCAGCATGACGTCCATCAACACCAAGTTTGATATGAGCTTCTACTGTTTCATCGAATTTAGCAACTGCTGATTTTTTAACTAAACTAACTGCTTCTGCCGCATCGTATAGAGTTGCTCTGTCGATAAGCTTTGCAGCTTCAGCGTATTTTTTTCCTCTTTTCATTCTTTTAACCTCCTAGTGGTATTATCGGGAGTTCATAAGACCATCTCTTATAATGTGAAAATCGACTT
>JAEWHG010000084.1 GCA_023387935.1 Bacillota bacterium | reverse complement strand
TGGTGCTCAAGGTGGAACTGCTAAGGACTTAAAGGGCTACTTTAATAAGGATGGATTAGGAGCTATAGTTAATTCCTCTAGAGGAATTATTGCAGCATATAAGGATAATGAATATGCAGGTAAATTTGCTGAAGATGAGTTTGCTCTAGCATCCAGAGAATCAGTGCTCAAAATGAAAAAGGAATTACTACAGATCATATAAAGGATGCGAAGATAATAGATTCAAAACTTATTTTATAGAATGGGATAATCTCTAATGGAAAGATTAGAAATAATAAATCTGGGGGTAGAATAATGAAAAGTATCTGTAAGGCGAAAATATTAGATAATGTAGAAATTGCACCTGGAATATATAAAATGATCCTGCTTGCTGAAGAAATTGTTATAGAAGCAAAACCTGGACAGTTTGTAAATATCTATTGTAATCATCCTGGAAGGTTGCTTCCTAGACCTATTAGTATCTGCGAAATTAATACAGAAGAAAAAACCTTAACAATCGTATACGCTGTACTAGGGAAGGGTACAGAAACTCTATCAGAAATGAAAGTAAATGAATGGATAGAGGTTATGGGACCTTTAGGGAATGGATTTGAAATTTCTGATGATATAAAAAATCCTATTGTCATAGGAGGGGGCGTGGGAACCCCACCTTTACTAGAATTAGTAAAGCAGTTAAAGGGCAATGTTGAGGTTTATCTAGGTTTTAGAAATAAGCCTATCTTGGTAGAAGCTTTTAAAGCTTACGGTGCAAAGGTTTATATAGCCACAGAGGATGGTAGCCTAGGAACTAAGGGGAATGTAATGGATATTATTAAGGAACGAAATCCAAAAGGTGATATGATATACGGCTGTGGACCTAAACCAATGCTTAAATCTATAGTAGAGTGGGCTAAGCTAAAAGAAGTTAAAGCTCAGGTTTCCATGGAAGAGAGAATGGCATGTGGTATTGGTGCTTGTCTAGGTTGTACTTGTAAAACAAAGAAAAAAGAAGAAGCGGATTGGCAAAATAGAAGAATTTGCAAAGATGGACCAGTATTTTGGAGTAACGAGGTGATTTGGGATGATTAATCTAGATATGAAGGTAAATATTGCTGGCGTAGAGCTGAAAAATCCAGCCATGACTGCATCTGGAACCTTTGGGTCTGGAAGGGAATATGGGGAATACGTTGATTTAAATAAGCTTGGAGCAGTAGTTGTTAAAGGCATAGCCAATGAACCTTGGAAGGGGAATCCAAGCCCAAGGATTGCAGAAACCTATGGCGGTATGTTAAATAGTGTGGGGTTACAAAATCTAGGTGTGGATGAATTTATTAAAAAGGATATTCCTTTTTTAAGACAGTATGATACTAAAATAATAGTTAATATTGCAGGACGAACTATAGAGGATTATTGTGAGGTTGCTGAAAAATTAGGGGACAGTGATATTGATTTATTAGAGCTTAACATATCCTGCCCAAATGTTAAAGCTGGAGGAGTATGCTTCGGTACGGATCCTTTTATGGTAGAGGAAATTACTAAAGCAGTAAAAAAGGTTGCAAAGCAGCCATTAATAGTAAAGCTAACACCTAATGTAACAGATATTGTTCCTATAGCAAAGGCTGCAGTTGAAGGAGGTGCTGATGGGTTGTCTTTAATCAATACGCTCCTTGGAATGGCAATAGATATTCATAGAAGAAAACCTATTTTAGCAAACATAATGGGCGGGTTTTCTGGACCAGCTATAAAACCTGTAGCTCTTAGAATGGTGTATCAGGTAACAAATGCTGTAGATGTACCAATCATCGGTATGGGAGGTATTACTACAGGTGAAGATGCAATAGAATTTATTTTAGCAGGTGCAACAGGGATAGCAATTGGTACTGCAAACTTTATTAATCCCAAGGCAACGATTAATGTTATAGAAGGAATAGAGGAATATATGAAGCAATATAATGTTAAAAGCCTAGATGAGCTAAGAGGAAGCTTGAATTTATAAAACATATTAAAAACCATTAATGAAATTTCATTAATGGTTTTTAATTTATCTGTATCATATAGTTTTAAAAAAACATACATTATATTAATTAAGTAATAAGGAGGTATCACTATGGAGCGTAAATATATTAGGGATAAATATTATATAGCTGTATTCCAATCAAGAAATCATGCTCTCCAATTATATCAGTATTTAAATAGACAAAAGTATACTCAATACGAGTTAATATCAACACCTTGTAAAATAAAAGCAGGATGTAGCTACTCTATTAAATTTATTGATTTAAATGAACATGAGCTTCTCAAAAATGTAGCAAATAAGGCGAATATAAATATACTAGCCATATATGAAATTGCAAGACAAAATGGTAGAAGGATTTTAAATAAGTTGGATATATAAATTATTTTATTTGAAAAAGTTAATAAAACGTTGGAATATACTGTTATGTGAAGTTATATCGTTTAATTTATCTTGTAAAATGAGCATTTGCTTTTTATAATCTATTAGTTTTTCTTCTAATAAATTTAAATCAGATTCATATTCAGAAATAGCAGTTGCAAGCCTTTGTTTCTCATCTTCTATTTCAATGAGCTGCTTTTCTAATTCTTTACAATTAGAAAGTAGCTCATTTACTATTTCAATGCTTTGCTGATTTTCATGTGAAGGTTCTGAGTCCTTTGAATATGTCATGTTTTCGGTTTCTTCCTTTTTGACAAACTGATTTACTTCAGAAATCTGATTCGCTATATCTTTTTCAAAAATTTTAGTGCTAGTAGTATCGTTAGCATTGATAGTATCGTTAGTACTAGCGGCATCGTCAGCATTAGCGGTATCGATGGTATTAGTAGTATCGTCAGCATTAGCAGCATTGTTAGTACTGGTAGTATCTTTAGCATTAGTAGTACCGATGGTATTAGCAGCATCACTAGTATTAGAAGTATTATTATTATCATAAGTATTGGTATCTTTACTATTAATATCATCACATATATTTGGTTCAAGTATCAAATCTTCTTTAGTATCAATAAAAGCAAATTCATCTTCTGTAGTTTTAAATAGATTTATGCCAGCAGTTTGTATTGTATTATTAATATTTCCATAAACGTGCTGAATAAAAAGGTCTTCATCTGTTTTTTGGCAACTAGAGTACTTAATAATTTTAGGATCATCTATATCATAGAGATATTCTTCTGAGGATCCCCATGTGTTACCAAAGTTTTCAGATGTTATTTCTACAATTTTGCTATTTTGTTTGCAGTAAATTTTTAGTATATTAGATTCTTGAATTATTATAGGGGATAAAGTATTCGAATTTTTATTGGATAGAGTTTGGGCATGTGACCATTTGGACTTTTTATTAATTACATTAGCCCTTTGTTTATATTTCAATATAAAATTATTTTGCTCTATTGTGCACCAAACCATATGAATTTTATCTTTTCTATCAATAAAGATATAAGGATGCGAATTATCTTCTAATAAGTTGGTTATTAGCTCACTATTAGTCCACTTTTGAGTTATAATATTAAATTTACTATAGTATAGCTGATGATTATTTTTATAGTAAACCTTATATACTAAGTGAAGATTTTTTAAACTATCAACAGAAATTTGAAGAGGGCTCGGGTGTTTTCCGTGGATATAGTTTCCTACGATGGCTTTATTAATACCATTTTGATTCCAATATATGTGTTCGATATAAGATAGCATAGGAGATAGTAAATTAGTTTTATTATAAATTATATGTGTATAGCCACCTTGTACAAATAACATCAAATATCTATATATATTGGATTTAATATCGAGTTTTGAAATGGTTTTATAATTCCACTGATTATTTTGATTTATGTAATATAGAAGTTCGCCTTCGCTGGTAATACAAATAAGATGTATTTTTTTATGCTTATCAATTGTTACTGTAAAATCTAAAATAGACGGGACTAACTGGGTATTTTGTATTACGGTATTGCTGTTAGTATATATACTATAATGCAATGACTTATTATTACTAAGAAAAAAATGGTACATTAAATTTTCGTCAGCTTTGATTAAATACTCTTGTGAACTAGTCATTTGCATAGTACTCACATCCTTTTTAAAAAAATTTTAATTATGCAATCACAAATATTAACTTACTCCATACTATGATATTACAAGCAGAATTATTAATATATTAGGATTTAAAATAAAATGAGGGGGGAAAACCTATGTCAATAGCACAAAAAAGTCCACATGACCCATACTTTCC
>JAEWHG010000052.1 GCA_023387935.1 Bacillota bacterium | reverse complement strand
TCTCTCTACAGGCGGATTTCCCTTCTGAACTTCTGCTCCACAGCTCATTAAACTATCTTCGTCATGCTCCTTTGAAGAGCCTGTTGCTCCACCAATACCATCTCTACCAGTTCTACCGCCAACTAATAAAACAATATCTCCAGATGTTGGACGTTCTCTAACAACATTTTCCTTTGGAGCAGCACCAACTACAGCTCCTACCTCCTTACGCTTAGCAACGAAATCTGGATCATAAACCTCCGAAACCATACCTGTGGCTAGTCCAATTTGATTACCATAGGAGCTAAATCCAGCAGCAGCTTGCTGTGTAATAACTTTTTGTGGTAGTTTCCCATCTAAGGTTTCCGATAAAGCTACTGTAGGATCTGCAGCTCCAGTTACACGCATACTGTGGTAAACGTAGCTTCTTCCTGATAGTGGGTCTCTTATTGCTCCGCCTAAACAAGTTGCAGCACCACCGAAAGGCTCTATTTCAGTAGGGTGATTATGGGTTTCATTTTTAAACATCAGTAGCCATGGTTGATCTTCGCCATCAATATCTACTGGTATTTCTATGCTACATGCATTAATTTCTTCAGATACATCTAAATCCTTAAGCTCACCTTTTTTCCTTAAACTTTTTGTGTTAATAGTTGCAATATCCATTAAGCAGTCATTACGCCCTTTACCTTCATAAACAAAGTTTCTATGTATTAAATAATCTTCGTATGCCTTTTTAACTGGTTCATTTATAAATTTATCTTCAATCTTTACATCTTTAATGGCTGTTAAGAATGTAGTATGACGGCAATGATCGGACCAATAAGTATCTATTACCTTTAATTCTGTAATCGTAGGATTACGTCTTTCTTCATTTTTGAAGTACTCTCTAACAAAAACTAGATCATCCCTCGTCATTGCAAAACCCATTTTTTCTCTATATCGCTTTATACCATCATGATCTAATTCTATAAAACCTTCTACTACTTCTACTTTATCAGGAGTAATATACTTCATTTTCAATGTAGAAGGTATATCTAAAGGGACTTCTCTTGATTCTACTGGGTTGATAAGATACTTCTTAACACGATCTATATCTTCATTACTAAGATCACCTTTTAAAACAATGATTTTAGAGGACACAATGGTTGGTGCATCTTCTAATGTAATAATTGCTATACATTGTTCAGCCGAATCTGCTCTTTGATCATACTGACCAGGCAATAGTTCAAATCTGAAAGCTTTTTCATCCACACCAAAAGCTACATTGCTTTCCATTACGATATCCACATTTGGCTCTGATAAAACAAGTCTTTTAATATCATCTAATCTATCTATATTTACATCTTCAAGATCGTACACATTGATAATTCTAACATCTTTTAATGATTCTAAATTCAAAGTATTCATAAGATCTTTTTTTAAACTTTCGGCCTCTACATTAAACCCATGCCTTTTCTCAACACAAATTCTATTAACCATTTGTATCCTCCTCCATAAGTGTATAAACTACGACACGAAATATCTCTAAGATCATTGTAGCACATTAAACTCTAAATTTGAATTATTATTTGAACTATAACGAATATTTTTTTATAATCAAAAAAAAATATTCGTATTTATAGTCTGCTTAAATAAAAATAGAGTAGCCTAAGCCACTCTATTGTTATTCTATATATTAGTTTGTACCAGTTACATTAACCTATTTAATTTTTCAATAGATTTTCTATCATTTTCCAATATATCCCCTGCAACATCTCGTGATTTATCATCTAAATTACCTCGTAAAACCTTTTCAGCCATATTAACGCCCTGGGTTTCTCCTTCTATGGCCTTTTCTACAATTTTAGAGGCATCCGCCTTTGATCCTAAATCCATATTCATCTTAATATCAGCCATTTTCCCCTTCATCCCAAGATTTTCATCAGGTTTTCCACCGATATCTTGAATATAATTAGCTAGTTTATTGATATTTTGTCTATGTTGCTGCTGAACCTCTTTAAAACAGTTCCTTGCATTCTGATCTTCTAACTTAGATATAAAGTTATTAAAGCTTTCTACTGCCATATACTCACCCTGCAAAAGTTCATTCAGTGATTTTATTGTTTCATTATTATTAGACACTTTATTGACCTCCCTATATATCAATTACTGTATACTATGATTAGGTTGCCACTAAAGTCTAAATTAATACATAGTACGAATAGCAATAGAAATATTTTTAGTTGTGACTAATCTTCTTTGTATTTTACTTATTTCTATTAATTTAAAAAGTCCTTAGCTGCCCCTTGTCTATGTCTAAAGCTTTGATAGTTTCATCATCCATCTTTAATACCTGGATTCCTCTTTGGCTATTTCTAGACCTTTCATGCACATAATTTTTATTACTTTATGATTAACTAGTAAGTATTTTAATGATTGATTTACCATACCATCATTCCGAGTGTGTGTTCTTAGTTTCATTTTAATGGAATATCTTTTGGTGTAAAGAGCAAAAAAGAGTAGAGCCTAAGCTCTACCCTAATACTCTAAAACTCAATAAATCATACAATTATCTGATAGATTTTGATTAAATAATTCTACATAAAGGTACTCTAACTAGAACTAGACGATCAGTTGCATTTTCAACATTAAATACTAAAAATGTATTTTGACCTACTACAAATGCACAAATAAGGTTTCCTCTTGGAGGAATTGTGGTAATTATTTGGCAACGCATAACTCCTGCTGCTATTAGTGCTGCTGCTTGAGCTGCTGTTATCTCTATTACAATCACTTCTTCTCTCTCATTACCCATAACCCCTATTTCAACTTCTACAAGCAAGAAGAATCTTCCATCTATCTGAGCTACACATGTTGCGCCTATACTGACTGGATCGTTGCACCTTTGTGTATTAATATCTTGGCTATAATTCATTATTTTCGCCTTCCTTTTTTTATATTAGAAAAGTTGCTCACTGCTTTGCTTCTTTCCCAATACAAGTATATTACGGACTAGCAAAAGTGTTACAACAAAATAAATATAATAAAAATACACCAACGCCATAAGGCATTGATGTATCAAGGATTCTGGCGCGCCATGAGGGACTCGAACCCCCAACCTTCAGATTCGAAGTCTGCAACTCTATCCGATTGAGCTAATAGCGCAAATATTTATTTTATAATTTCCTTTAGTTATAAAAAAAGCTTCCATTGAAGCATTTTTAGGAAGCTTTTTTAAAATATGGCGTACCCACAGGGATTCGAACCCCGGACCTACGGCTTAGAAGGCCGTTGCTCTATCCAGCTGAGCTATGAGTACATATTGGAGCGGAAGACGGGACTCGAACCCGCGACCCTCGCCTTGGCAAGGCGATGCTCTACCACTGAGCCACTTCCGCAAATGGTGCAGGTGAAGGGAGTCGAACCCCCACGGTTTCCCGCTAGATCCTAAGTCTAGTGCGTCTGCCAATTCCGCCACACCCGCGCATTATGCTTCAATCAAACGTTTTTTTAATTTGATATGAATGAAATACTGATAAACTTTAAAATGGTGGAGGGAGAAGGATTCGAACCTTCGAAGTCGCTGACAACAGATTTACAGTCTGCCCCCTTTGGCCGCTCGGGAACCCCTCCATGCCTTAATCACCCAAATCAAGATTTGGTGTGAGTAGAGTACTCAGTATAATCTGCTGAGTTTCTTTTTTTCCTTCTACAGATGGTGCGCCCAGAGAGATTCGAACTCCCGACCTTCTGATTCGTAGTCAGACACTCTATCCAGCTGAGCTATGAGCGCATTTTGGAGGCGACACCCAGATTTGAACTGGGGAATAAAGGTTTTGCAGACCTCTGCCTTACCACTTGGCTATGTCGCCATCTTAAATTGTTATGATGGTGACCCATCCGCGACTCGAACGCGGGACACCCTGATTAAAAGTCAGGTGCTCTACCGACTGAGCTAATAGGTCATAATTGGAGCGGGTGAAGGGAATCGAACCCTCGCGATCAGCTTGGAAGGCTGACGTTCTACCATTGAACTACACCCGCATGTATGGAGCTGGTGATGGGATTCGAACCCGCGACCTGCTGATTACAAAT
>JAEWHG010000009.1 GCA_023387935.1 Bacillota bacterium | reverse complement strand
GAGCCAGGATCAAACTCTTAAAATAAAGATTGTTTGTTGCAATTTAAAATTGCGGGTTCCATTTTTTAAAAAATGGATTAAAATTTATGCTGGCTTAAATCTATACTGTTTAGTTTTCAAAGACCTTCTTTAAAATTTCGTCGCTGTGTTTTGGCGACTCATTTAATATATCACATCTAAAATATTATGTCAACATCTTTTTTAGAGTTTTTTTAGATGTTTTTTATAAACATTACTATTTCCCTCAAACACTTAGGTCGTTTGCACTATTAATTGTTATTGGGACTTAATTACTTTAACATTTTTTTTATATTATGTCAATATAGATTTTAACTCTAAAAATAAATTTAAGCTAAAAATTTTTAATAACCTTTTTTTAAATAACTAAATACATATAAAAAGGCTCATCCTATTCAATAAGATGAGCCTTTTTATATGTTATTCTTCTTTTTTCATTATTCCATTAACAACAGTAACTAAAACAGCTGCTACAATACCACCTGCAAAACCATTGTTATATAAATTCATTCCACCGTGCAAATAGCCTGTATTCATTACCAAGATCATATGCATAAATCCAGCTATTACTCCAATTTTCCACCCATATTCTCCTGCAATAGGTGCTAATGTCGTTCCAAATAAAGCAGCCAGTAAAGGTCCAGTAGCATTTACATCCCACACCTGAGTAGCACTTGCTAAAAAAACACCTAAGAAGATGGGCAAAATATTCCTTGGATGCTTACCAAAAGCTCCAAAAGCTACTATAGTAAGAACACCTCCAATATTAGGTCCGTTTAACTCACCGTTAACTAACAGTACATATCCTACAGCTATAAATCCAACGATACCCATATTAATCATAGAAATACCGAATCCATCTAACGCAACAAAATCGGTACCAGATTTACCCGAACGACTCAAAAGGCTTCTATACCCATCAAAGCTCTTACCATTAAAAAGATATCCTATTAAAATCATCGAAATAAATATTATAGATAAATAAATAGTAAATATTATGTTGTTTCCTTTGCTCAAAATTGATATTGATTCACTATTCTTTCCATAGGCTCTAAGCAAAGACATAAACATCGTTCCAACTATTCCAGCAGTAAAACCCATATTATATAAATTAAACCCTTGATGAAACTTGCTAAAATGAGATGCCAACGGAGGCATTATAAATCCTGCCATAATCCCAAATAGATTTCCTAAAACAATCCCGTATATAATAGGTAGTTCTAATCCAAAACTAATTTGACTAACCATAGGGCCTAGGGCTGTCCCAAATAAAGCTACTAAAATATATTTGCTAAATTTCTCTTTCCTTACTAATGTATACAAATATACTCCCAAAATTATAGATCCTATATTGTATATATTCTTACCTAAGAAAGCAAATCCTCCAACAGTAACAACTGCTGCTATAATAGGCCCATTCATTTCCGCATTATTTATTTTAGCAATAATTATTGATATAATCATTAAAATTCCTGCATTAACTAAAGTTGATCCTATGTTTCCTATAGCTATATAATCTGAAACCAATATGCTCGGAGAAACAACGATCCTCTTCATTCCATTTATAATTTCCGTCATGCTATCAAAATAAAATCCAGAAATCAATATGAAAATAGCATAAAACAACACAACCATATACTTGCAACTGTTAGTTACACTTCTATCATCACGTAGTTTAAACACTCTTTTTAATTTACCATCTTTTGCATACTCAATTAAACTTTGCATTATTTCCTCCTTTATTTAAGTAGATATTAAGCAAAAAATTAACAATAATTTCAACACAATCTTTTTAAGTATAATATTTTTTTTTCATATTCACAATTCTTTTTGGGAAAAAGTTTTCGTAATATTAATCTTTATAAATTTATTTACCACTTAATTATATCCCTTAATCAGGCCTAATCTTTACACTATTCCGAAAATGATGTATTATTATAACATGGTCAGAGTAGATATTACGCGTTAAGTGTTGGAGGATGGGAAGTAGCCTTCAAACGAAAAATAGTGAGCAATACTATTTGCGGTGTAATGTCGCATCCGCTGTCACATTTAAGAGAAGCAACCCTTTCTTTCTCTTATGTGGGGCGTTTTGTCCAACTAAGAGAAGGGAGGTGCACTATATGTATAATAATAAAGTTTCTTTGAAAAGGTCAATAACCAGAAACCGCATATCAACAAAAACCTTAGTTCTAGCTGCTATATTTGTAGCCATGAATGTTATTCTTTCAAGACTTGGCTCTATAATGTTATTTAATGGCAGTGTGCGTTTTAGCTTTGGTAATATTCCTTTAATAGTCTCTGGATTAATTTTAGGACCAGTAGTAGGCGCTATGACAGGCGGAATAGCTGATTTGCTAGGTTTCTTTATTAATTCCCATGGCGGAGCATTCCATCCAGGCTTTACATTAAGTTCTATATTAACCGGAGCAATCCCAGGGGTAATTATGTTTTTAAGTCCTACTAAGAAGTCTTCACTTTTTAATGTAGTTGTAGCTAATATATCCATATTAGTTATAGTAAGTCTTCTATTAAATACCTACTGGCTTTCACAATTACAAGGTGCTGCATATTTAGTACTATTACCTGCTAGGGCTATAACAAGCTTAATTATCACTGTGCTAAATGTACTAATAACATATCCTTTGGTTAAAAGTCTAGAAAAAACTGGTTTGATCCCATATAAAAAATCAATAAAATAATTAATTTTATAAAACCCTTATCTAAGTGCAAAGATAAGGGTTTTATTCTATAAAATATTTTCTAGTTTTAAGCTCTCTTTATCTTTAATATGACTAATTAACAGTCTAAACGCAGCCATTTCTCCTAAAGTTAGTGATTGCTCCTCTATTTCTACATATTCGTCTAATCTTGCAATTGCAATATCCATACCATCCATTTCATAATGTGCTAAAAATAGCTGCCATACCTTCTTAGTATCCTCCCACTCTTCTTTAAGCTCTTTTAACTGATTTTTTGAATTATCCCATTCATTATCCTTTACAAACTTACTCAGCAGTTCAATATCTTCAAGTAATTTTTCGCAGCTGTTCACAATATATTTGTTAGTAGCAAAAGAACCGACAACAAAGATTACTAAAATAAGCAAAGTAGTTATTAAACTCCGCATGACATTATGCCTCCTTAATAAATCTTTTCTTGGGCGTAAAAAATTTTATCCGATGATAAAAAAGCAAAGAATACATCTTCTATATGATCAATATTTTGCTTTTTAAGCTGATCCATTAACCATTGTTCATCTCGTCCTGTTTTCATCAGTTTATTACTATTTAATTTTCCATCAACAATTAAAGTTACAGGGAGTTCTTCGTCTTCTACCTCATCCTCAATACCCAAGTCTGATATTATTACGGGACGTTTATTTGCCTTAGGTACTACACTCATCTGACCATTGGTTTCTAAAATTGCATATTCTACATCACTTATATTAAAATAATCCTTATTTCTAAGAGCTTCTAAAAGATCATTTATATTTACTCTAAGCCTTCGTAGCTCTGATTGGTTTATTCTCCCTTTATGTATTAATATGCTAGGCTTACCACAAATAAAATCTCTAAAAACCTCACTCTTTAAAGATAAATATGAAACGAATACCTGTATTGAAAGCAGCGCAATTATTGGTATAATTCCATTTATCAAAGGTATTCCTACATCTTCCATTGGCGTAGCAGCAAGTTCAGCAAACATTATCATGATAACTAGTTCAAATGGCTGCATTTCTGCTACTTGTCTTTTTCCCATCATTCTAATAAATACAACAACTATTAAATATAATATTACTGCTCTTATAAATACAACAGCCATACACTTCACCCCACATCTAAACTCTAGTTTTTTTTATTATATCCTTATTACAATTTTATATTAGTTTTAGTAATATAACTTCTCAATTGAAATAAAAATAGAGTTATAAATATTAAAATTCCATTAAGACTTTACCAAAACTCGAGCATACTATTGTTGTATATGTTATAATCTTTTTGTTAATATTTAATTAGGAGGTGATATAATGACCATCATAAAAGCCATATTATTAGGTATCGTTCAAGGGCTTACAGAATTTTTACCAGTTAGTAGTTCCGGTCATTTAGCAGTTACTCAACAACTTCTAAATGTTCCAGAAAATCAAATTCTTTTCTTTACAACAATGCTTCATTTAGGTACATTATTTTCAATTTTTCTAGTTTATGCTAAGGATATATCTGCAATTATTGTAGAATTTCTTCGTCTAATTGGAGAAGTAATTACAGGAAAAGGTTTTAAAATTAATAATGACCACAGAAAACTTGGTATTTTCATCATTATTGCAACTATACCAACAGGATTGATGGGATTATTACTTGGAGATTTATTCGAAAGCTTTTATACGTCTACTATAGTTATTGGTATTGCTTTAATGATAACAGGTACTCTTTTATGGATCGCTGAAAAATCTAACTCAGGTAGAAGAAGCATTCGAGATATGAATTGGTTTGATGCTCTAGTAGTAGGTATATTTCAAGGCTTCGCCATTACTCCTGGTATTTCTAGATCAGGCTCCACTATTGTAGGATCTCTTTTTAGAGGATTTAACAAAGAACTAGCAACTAAATTTTCTTTCTTAATTTCTATACCTGCCATTCTTGGAGCATCAGTGCTTGAAGTTAAGGATGTCCTCGAAGTAGGCATGGGAGATATTACTATAGGAATACTGATCGCTGGTGTATTAGCAGCATTTATATCTGGCTTAATTGCAATTAAAGCGTTAATTAGCCTTCTTCAAAAAGGAAAGCTATACTACTTCTCTTTCTATACTTGGATTGTTGGGGCAGTTATAATATTAACTTCAATATTGTAATTAAATAAGGACAAGATTAAAACCCTTCGTATTTTTACGAAGGGTTTTATATTTATTTGCTTTATCAGCTTACTGGCAAAATTTGTGCTTTTATTTTCTGGATTCTATGGTTATCTATAGATTCTACGGTGAACTTTATATTTTCATGTAAAACACTTTCTCCCACCATCGGTAGCCTGCCTAATTCATTCATAATAAAACCGCCTAAGGAGTCAAAGTCCTCAGACACCATATTAAGCTGAAAAAATCCATTGACAAATACAAGCTTTGCACTTCCATCTATTATATATTCTCCATCACTTATTTTTTCAATTTCCTTCTCAACCTCATCATATTCATCTTCAATCTCACCAACAATTTCTTCAATTAGATCCTCTATAGTCACAATACCTGCTGTGCCTCCATACTCGTCAACAACTATAGCCATATGATTTCTATTCTTTTTTATCTCCTTAAATAATTCGGTTATCTTTTTAAATTCGTATGTAAAATAAGGTTCTCTCATATAATCAGTAATTTTGAATTCATTACTAATATCTTCATTATAAATAAAGTCCTTTACATTTAGTATCCCTACTATATTATCAATGTTTTCATCATATACTGGGTACCTAGAATATTTTTCCTCTTTTATAATCTCCATAACATTACTAAGGTCAGAACTAATATCTATAGCAGATATGTCAGTTCTCTGAATCATAACATCTTTTATTTGCAAATCACCAAACTCAAAAACATTGTAAATCATTTGCTTTTCTTCTATTTCCAATACGCCTTCTTCATGACTTACATTAACTATTGATTTTAACTCCTCTTCTGTAATGTATGGCGCATCCTTATCAGACTTTCCACCTAATAACCGAACCAAAAAATTAGTTATTTGGGTTAAAACAATTACAATAGGATTTATAATAGTAACAACCAAAGAGAGAGGCTTAGCCACAATAAGAGCCACTTTCTCTGAGTTTTGAGCAGCTAAGGATTTAGGTGTTATTTCAGAAAAAATTAAAATTAATATTGTCATTACAATCGTTACTATGGCCACAGCATTTCCCTTAAATAGTTCCATAGTAAGAGCAGTAGCTATCGAAGAACTTGCAATATTGGCTATATTATTACCTACTAAAACACTTCCTATCAGTTTATTTGGGTTTTCTACTAATTTTTGAACTAGTTTAGCACCTTTAATATTTTCATCAACCATATATCTTACTCTAATTTTACTTAATGACATAAGAGATGTTTCCGCTGCAGAAAAAAATCCTGATACCATAAGTAATATAACTAACAGTAACACTTGAATCCAAATATTCGAAGTCACGTCATCACATCCTAATTTAGTATTACAAATCTTAATTATACTTTTTCAGATATGATGCTTAATTATACCTTGTTTTTATAAAAATTAATCCATAATTACAATTCCTAATGCTTTGTAGGTTTCATATCCTATATGAGGATTCTTAGAAATATTGTTATCTTTTTGAAAATCATATAGTGCTTGTTCCATATGAGGACCATATTTTCCATCTAAATACTCCACATTATAATATCCATAGGCTCTTAGCCTAACTTGTATTTCTCTTACATCAGATCCTATATCTCCTGGAGATATGGTGCGAAGTCCATAGCCGAATGGCCCAAATATTCCATTAATAATAGTCACGGAAGTATTATGCTTAACATATTTATATAGATCTTCTACATCTTTATTGTTCATTCGTATACACCCTGCCGAAGCATTAGATCCAATAGAGTTCGGTTTATTAGTTCCATGAATGCCAAATGTACCCCAGGGTACATTTATACCCATCCATCTAGTTCCAAATCCGCCGCCCCACTTTGCTTTATTTATTATCTTCCATGTTCCTATTGGAGTTGGTGTGCTTAATTTACCACTAGCAATTGGATATTTCTTTATTAGTTCATTTCCATTTATTAAATATAATCTCTTTTCAGAAATATCTATTAGAACTTTTAATTCCTCATATTCCGGATTTTCAT
>JAEWHG010000184.1 GCA_023387935.1 Bacillota bacterium | reverse complement strand
CTATTTTGCTATCTGCATTTACTTCTTTGTTCTATTTTTATTATAAAACACCTCTAAAACTTATATATCATCATTTTTTAGTACTGTTTTTTATAAATTATCTTTGCATTCCTAGTTCAATTAGCTTGTCTAAAATATCCTTATACTCTATTCCAGAATGAAGTAACATATTAGGAAATCTACTTCCTGTTGTAAAGCCTGGCAGCGTATTTACTTCATTAAATACGATTCTATTTTTCTCATCGACAAACATATCTACTCTCGATAATCCACTACATCCTAAAGATTTATATATACCTTTTGCTGTTTCCTTAATTTTCTCACTAAGCTCACTATCAATTCTTGCAGGCAGATGAATTTTTGAATGTTCTAATGTGTATTTTTCTTTGAAATCAAAAAATCCATTCGGTACCTCAATCTCATCTACTGTCCCAACTATTAAATCATCGTTACCTAAAATAGCGCATCCAACTTCAAATCCATTAATATTTTCCTCTAGTACAACCTTATCATCAAGTTTTAATGCTTCTTCTATTCCTTGAAATAGTTCATATTTATTTTTCGATTTTGTTATTCCTATAGAAGAACCTTCTTTAGCTGGTTTTACATAAATTGGGTAGCCAACATTATTTGCAAAATCATTTATTTCTTTTTCGTTTGTTCTATTGTTAATTGCTAAACTCCTTGGAACATTAAAACCTGCATTATGAACTATTTTATGTGCATAATCCTTATCTATACAAATAGAACTTGTAGCTGTATTACACCCAACATAAGGGATACCACATATTTCTAGTAAACCCTGAAGTGTTCCATCTTCACCATTTCTACCATGAAGAATAGGAAATACAATATCTATTTTTGTGTGTATTATATCTTGATTGCTTATTTCAACTATTTCTCCATCACCTTTACTTGGCGAGATCATAACCTTTGTACAGCTATTATCTAAAAACCATGTATTCTCCTTTATCTTATCTAGATCACCATTGTATCTAAGCCATTTTCCATCACTTGTAATACCTATTTTTATAACATTATATTTATTTATATCTAAATTATCTATTACTGAATATGCTGATTTTAGTGATACCTCATATTCAGAGGATTCTCCTCCAAAAATTACTGCTACAACCTTTTTTTCCATTTGTAATACCTCCTATTCAATAATGCCTATTTCAGATTCTATATCATATCTAATCTCATACTTATTTTCTAAAACTAATTCTTTAGAAACCAAATCATTTCCAGAGAAGCTATGACCCATCTTATATATTTGGTTATATCTATATATCTTTTGATTTTCCTTTGTATATTTTAGATTTTCACTTTTAACGCTATATTTCACTTCTTGAAATGTATCGCTTAAAATTGTTCCATATATAAATTCATCATCAAATTCAATTAAAATTTGAAATCTCTCATTTGTTTTATTCTTTACCTTTAAATCTAACCATCCTTCTGCAATTGTTGCATCAACTCCTTCGGGTATCTCTCCTTTTGGATGAGGCATAGTTTCTGCTGAATGAGGATGCCTTTCTATTATAGTAAGCGGTGTATGAAGAAACATCCAAAATAGTAAATTGCTTATTTGACAAAGACCTCCACCTTCTACAGGGACAATCTTATTATTAACCATAGCCAATCCTTTTTTATATTTTCCGTGTTTTTCTGCGTTTTTTGCTAGCATCCAAAAAGAAAAGGTTTCATTGGGTTCTATGATGACTTTATGAATAGTTTTTGCAACTAGTTTAAGATTATCTACTTTGTTTATTTGATACTGAATATCATATCCACTTTTAGGATTAATCATTTTTTCTTTCGTTGTAAAAACTAAATACTCTAAATTGCTTCTAGATATTTTTGTTGAATACTTATTTGAATCCATTTTCATTTTAGTGTAAAAAATTATGTTTCTTTGAAATTTTCTTATTGGTAAAAGGAAAGGGAATCTTTCCGTTATTCTTTTCTTTCTCATAGTAACCTCCAAAAACTTATTTACTATTTAACATGTCTTGTAATATAAATTCTATACATAAAATACAATTATACAATGGTCTTAACCCTTAAGATTTTCTAAAGATTTTCTTACAAAAGGGAAAAGCAGGTTATAAACCTGCTTTTCCCTTTTGTAAGAATTATTAAATTATGTAAATAACCTTTCATATCTTCTCGTTTCAATAATATTTTTTATTTCATCTATTGTCTTATTGTTTGCATTAATTAATATAGCACCATAAGCATTGGAATCTACAGAATTATTAAGATTCTTTAATCCTTCGTATATGCTTTTATATATTATGGCATCAATATGACCACTATCTCCGTGATCTACAACCTCATATCCTTCGTTTTCTAGTCCTTTTTTTATTTCCTCTAAATCCTCCTGTACTGCTACTCTTTTCAAAAAAACCACCTCCTAGATGTAGTATATCTAGTAAGTGGTTTTTTAATTCCTATTTGATATATGATTTGACTTTTATAAAATTTAAATCCTATTATTTTCTTAAATATCAAACATTAAGCTTAATTAAGGTATAATTACCTCTATTCCTTTATTTATAATTTCAAATTGGATAGGTCTATGTTTTATTATTTCACCATCTGCATTAACATTAATATTTTCTGTTGAAAATAATTGCACTTCTTTACCTCTATATATTTTTACTTCTTTATATTTGAGATGTTTCCCCTTAAATATTGTAGGAAAAAGAAATAATAGCTTTATCTTAGACATCTTGCTTACGATACAGATATCAAATTCTCCATCTGAAAAATCTGCAAGGGGTGCTATTTTCATGCCTCCACCATAATATGCTCCATTACATACTGCCATTAGCATAATATCCTCTTTATAATTCTTACCATCTATTGTTAAATCCACCTTTAAGCTTCTAAATCCAATTAAGCATTTAATTACTCCGATAATATATGCATAAGTACTTGAAAAATATTTTTTTATTTTATTTGCTTCTTGACCAATTAATGCATCTAAACCAACACTACAAAAATTAATAAAATACTCATCGTTTAATTTACCGATATCTATTGAAGCACTTTTTTTTCTTACTAAAATTTCTACTGCTTCCTTTAAGTTAAATGGAATATTAAGGACTCTTGCAAAGTCATTGCCTGTGCCCGAAGGTATAATTCCCAATTTTTGTGATCCTCCAGCCATTCCATTAACTACCTCATGAAGGGTTCCATCCCCACCTACAGAAACAATGGTGGAAAAACTTTTATCTTTGGCTTCCTTTGCAAATAGTTTTGCATCTCCTATTTTTTCGGTTATTTTAATTTCATAAGCACAGTTGTAATGATCCATTACTTCTTTTATTATAGAAATAATTGTACTATCTTCTCTTTTTCCTGCTATTGGATTAACTATAAATAAATAGGACAATATATACACCTACCCCACTTGACGAGCATTTCTACTGCTTTTTAAATCTATTCGATCTAAGGCATTTTCCTTTGCTCTATCTAATGCTTGTAACTCTTCAACAGATAAACTATAATTAGATACGCCATTCTTTACAGGTTTTGCGTAAGAAACAGTTTCAACCCTTCCATAAATACCAGTTACAATAATTCCATCGTTATTATCATCTAATAGCGCAATAGAGTAGCTCAAGTCACTTCCTGTATCATCAAAAGCATTATATCGAATTATACCAACTTTTTGGACACAAAAACTTAATCGATTATTAAATACATCCAACTGACTTTCAAACTGATTTAAACGTTGATGGACATCCTCAATCTTTTCTATATGATCAAATAAAATAGTTTCTATTTGTTTTCCATCCGTTCCCCTTACAAGCTTTCTATATTTTTCCTTTAAGCTAGAGCTTATTCCCATATTTATAATTAAAAATATAATAGTCAGTATGTTAAGTCCTAAGCTTCCTATTAGCAATGGTCCGCTATATTGTTCAAATAAGTCCATCATCCACTCCACTTAAACTGCTCCCTTCTTCCATATAATAATATTATAAACTATATTTATTCGACAATATATAAGTTTTTCCTTCTATTTTAAGCATTGTCGACTTGTAGTTTTTTCCACATAAAAAAAGCATCTTAGATGCTTTTTTATAATCAACGGGAAATTATAAAATTCTATTCAATTATATTTGTTCACATATATCTTTTAAGGCTTCTAATGCCCTATCTATATCTTCTTTCGTATTAAAGTATCCTATGCTAAATCGAACCGTTCCTTGCTCAAATGAACCCACAGTTTTATGGGCAAGTGGCGCACAATGAAGCCCGGACCTAACAGCTATATTAAATTCTTTATCTAATATAAATGCAATTTCAGATGAGTCTTCATCACCAATATTAATAGATACAACAGAAGCCTGCTTTTCTGAATCCTTTGGTCCATAAATTTTTATCTTTTCTATTTTATTTAATTCTTCAATAAAATATCTAGTTAACTCTTTTTCATGATTTCTTATTTTATCCAAGCCTTCTTTTAATATAAATTCTATTCCTGCCCCTAGACCAGCAATACCTGGCGCATTGGCTGTTCCACTTTCATAACGATCAGGAAGCATTTCTGGTTGAATAAGTTCTTCGGATTTACTACCAGTTCCCCCTTCCTTAAAATGCATTACATCAATATTCTCCCCTATATATAATATTCCTGTTCCCTGTGGCCCCATAAGTCCTTTATGTCCTGGAAGTGCTAATAAATCTATATTCATTTTTTCTACATCTATATCATACACCCCTGCTGTTTGGGCAGCATCTACTAAAAATAAAATACCTGCTTCCCTTGCTATTTTTCCAACCTCTTCTATAGGCATTAATGTGCCTATTACATTGGATGCATGAGTTAATGCTATGAGTTTAGTGTTGCTTTTAATTGCATTTTTTATATCCTCTGGGTATACCCCACCATCAGAATTACATTGTACTATCGTATTTTCTACTCCTTTTTTTTCTAGGGCTGTTATAGGCCTTAATACAGAGTTATGCTCCATACTTGATGTAATTACATGATCCCCTTCTTTGAGAACCCCTTTTATAGCTAAGTTTAAAGAGTCTGTTGCATTTGACGTAAAAATAATTTGCATAGGGCTATTTATATTAAATAAATTCGCTATTAGTTCTCTAGTTTTTAAAATAGCTCGACCTGCCTCTAGTGCCATTTTATGTCCTGATCTTCCAGGATTAGCTCCGGCGTATTTCATATGATTCATCATAGAGTCGTATACTTCCTCTGGTTTTGGATAAGATGTAGCAGCATTGTCTAAATAAATCACTTTTTTCCCTCCCATCCTTGTTTATTTTAATAAACCGATTATTCTCTCTAAATCTTCTTCACTATAATATTCTATTTCTATCTTGCCTTTTTTGGTACCTTTAATAATATTTACTTTCGTACCAAATAATGATTTTAAACTCTCTTCTATTTCTGCTAAAAATATATCCTTCGTTTCCTTATTTGACTTTTTACTATCTTTTTTAGTTAAACTGTTTAATTCCTTAACTAAGGCTTCTACTTGCCTTACACTTAAGCCTTCACTAATTATTTTCTCTGCTAACTTATATTGATTATCGTGAGATTCTATACTTAGTATAGCTCTACCATGCCCGCCACTGATTTTTTGTTCTATAATAAAATCAATCACCCTTTGATCTAGACGAAGTAGTCTTAATACATTCGTTAGATAAGATCTGCTTTTTCCTAGGGCTTCTGATAATTCTTCCTGCGTAACATTATATTTCTTAATCAAATAGTCATAGGTCCTTGCTTCTTCAATCACATTTAAATCCTGTCTTTGTAAGTTTTCAATCAATGAAACCTCCAAAAGCTGCTTTTCACTATAATTTTTAACGATACATGGTACTTCTTTTAAATCAATACTTTTTGCAGCTCTTAATCTTCTTTCTCCTGCTATTACCATATATCCTTTTGGATTTTCTGATACAATTATCGGCTGTATTATTCCATGAAATTTAATAGAGTCTGCCAGCTCCTTAATACTCTCTTCATTAAAATTTTTCCTAGGTTGATTCGGATTAGGATATATTTTATCTATAGAAATTATTTCAATTTTTTCATCTGTAACCTTTTCTTCTACTATATTTAAGCTGATCATATCTGGAATAAGTGCTTCTAAACCTTTACCTAATCCCCTTTTTTTAGCTTTTGTCATCTAAATCACATCCTCTTCTAAATCTAAAAACTCTTCCGCAAGATCCGTATATGCTTCCGCTCCTTTTGATCTGACATCATAATAAATAATAGGTTGTCCGAAACTTGGAGCTTCTGCTAATCTTACATTTCTAGGTATAATTGTGGTGTATACCTTACCTTTGAAATAATTTTTTACTTCATCTACTACTTGAATGGAAAGATTTGTCCTTCCATCAAACATGCTAAGAACAACACCTTGGATTTCTAATTTAGGGTTTAGATTTTTCTTTATAAGCTGTATGGTATTCATTAGCTGACTTACTCCCTCTAGGGCATAATACTCACATTGTATAGGAATTAAAACACTGTCTACTGCTGCTAGAGAATTTATGGTCAATAAGCCTAATGAAGGAGGACAATCAATAAAAATATAATCATAATCCTCTTTTATTTCATTAATAGCCTGCTTTAATTTTATTTCTCTATTTTTCATTCCAGTAAGCTCTATTTCTGCACCTGCTAACTGTACACTAGAAGGGATCAAATGTAGATTTTCATATTCTGTATCTACAATAACTCCTTTTATATTCGTTTCTCCAATTATAATATCATAAATTGTATTTTCTAATATATTTTTATCTACTCCTAACCCACTCGTTGTGTTGCCTTGTGGGTCTATATCAATAACACAGACCTTTTTTCCCTTTTCAGCAATACATGCACTTAAATTTACATTTGTAGTTGTTTTACCAACTCCACCTTTTTGATTGAAAATAGCAATTACCTTTCCCAAATTTCTTCCCCCTTTTAGGCTTAGAAGTTTCTTATATTACTATCTAAGTTCTATAGAAAACCTAATTCCCCTTCTATATTCGCAAAATTGCTTATATTAGAAATAACTAAAGTTTTTTATATCAATTTTTCATCGCAACAAAATTTTTTAATGATATTAAATATTAATTTTTATAACGTAATATAAAAAATATGATTTCTCGACATTCTTGGGGGTCAGCAGTTTCCTATTTGTTAGAAAAAAAGATTACTATTTTTAGTAATCTTTTTATCCCTTTGGTATTTTTACTGTTACTTCTATATATTCGCCCTTATCTACCTGCTTAAATTCTGCATTTCCTTGTTTTTCCTTAATAGCATCATAGGCTTGCTTTAATGTGTTAATATATATTCTATAATTCATAAAGCTTCTTATCTT
The DNA here is from genome assembly GCA_023387935.1 of Bacillota bacterium. Classification (GTDB taxonomy): domain Bacteria; phylum Bacillota; class Clostridia; order Peptostreptococcales; family Natronincolaceae; genus Alkaliphilus_B. The sequence continues at coordinate 7,699 of JAEWHG010000184.1, read as the reverse complement.
TTGACTCGGCTTTATCTCTTTTTCCTTACCTATACTCTCTAACATATTTTTTATTAATTGCTCTGTCTTCTTAACGTTTAATTCTTCTTTAATTATTCTATCTAATACGATTCCTCTAAGCTCATCATCAGGAAGCTTTAATAAGGCTCTAGCGTGTCTTTCTGTTAGACCATTTTCTAGTATTCTTTTCTTAATATCTTGTCCTAATCTAAGAATTCTTAGTTTATTAGCAATAGTAGATTGATTTTTTCCTACTCTTTCAGCTAGCTCCTGCTGAGTAAAGCCATGGTCCTCTATTAAATTTGCATATCCTTCTGCTTCTTCTACAAAGTTTAAATCCTCTCTTTGTAGATTTTCAATAATTGCTAGAACAGCAGAGTCTGTGTCTGTATAATTATTATTAATTATAGCAGGTATTGTTTTTAATTCAGCTAACCTAGCAGCTCTCAATCTTCTTTCGCCAGCTATTAGCTCATATCGATCTTCCCCTATTTTTCTAACACTTATTGGTTGCAAAATACCATATGCTTTGATAGAAGCACTTAGCTCCTCTAAGCCTACTTGTGAAAATGTTCTTCTTGGCTGGTAAGGATTTGGTATTACCTTATCTACTAAAACTTCTTCTACCCTTCTCTCTAAACTGTTCATCTATCGTAATCCCTCATTTCTATAGCGAAACTACTCATTTAAATAATATATTTCTATAAAACTTTAGGGACTCCTGCCATAATTTATACTATTTTATAAATTTCATTCAACAAAAAACCTCTTGTTTTTATTATTTTATTGGCTCTTTGCTCGGTTTTCCTGCTTTTCTAGGATATTTTGACGGAGTTTGTTTTATTTTTTTTATAACTAATATATGGTGCATAATATCGCTAAAGGGCAAGGTTACTGCAATTTGATCAACAACCTGACCACCTAATAATTTAATAGCATTCTTTGCTTCTGGTAATTCTTCAATTAGTCCCGGTCCTTTTTGGCAAATAAAATATCCACCAATCTTAACAAAGGGCAAGCAGTACTCAACTAAAACATTTAACGATGCTACAGCTCTAGATACAGCGTAGTCGTATTTTTCTCTATATGCTTTGTTTTGGCCAACATCCTCTGCTCTACCATGTACGAATTCAACATTACTTAAGTTGTTTTCCCTACATACCTCTTCTAAAAATCCTATTCTTTTTTTTAAAGAGTCTAGTAGAGTTAGCTCTATATTAGGTAGCGCTATTTTTAATGGCACTCCAGGAAAACCTGCACCTGTACCAACATCTATCATTTTTCCCTCAGACTTTAAATATTTAGTTTGTATACAGGATAATGAATCTAAAAAGTGCTTTATCATCACTTCCTTTTCTTCCTCTATAGCTGTTAAATTCATTTTTTCGTTCCATTCTAATAGAATATCCTTATATTTTATTAGTTGATCTATCTGATTATCTGTAATTTCTATATTCAGCTCTTTTGACCCATCTCTTAAAATGTCCTCTAGCTCCATTATTCTACCTCACCTCTTCTACGTCTTCTTTGCTCTAGATATATTAATAAAACAGAAATATCTGCTGGAGATACTCCTGAAATCCTAGAAGCCTGTCCTACGGATAAAGGTTTTATATTGTTTAATTTTTGTCTAGCTTCTATTCTTAAACCATCAATTTCATTGTAATCAATATCTTCTCTAAGTTTTTTGTTTTCTAGCTTTTTAAATTGATCTATTTGTCTAAGCTGTTTTTCAATATATCCTTCATATTTTATCATTACTTCACATTGTACCTTAGCATCCTTTAATAAATCCTCCGGTCTATTTATATCTATTTCTTTAAGATTATCATAAGTAAGCTCAGGACGCTTTAGTAAATCATATAATGACATTCCTACTTTTATAGGAGTACTTTCTGCTTTTTCTATTACAGGGTTAGCAATATTAGGAGATACATTGGTAGTTTTTAATCTATTTATTTCATTTTTTATATGTTCTTTTTTCAATAGATATCTTTTGTACCTATCCTCTTTAACTAAACCAAACTCATAACCCTTTTCAGTTAATCTAAGATCTGCATTATCCTGTCTTAAAACTAAACGATATTCTGCTCTAGAGGTCATCATTCTATATGGTTCATTCGTACCCTTCGTTACTAAATCATCTATTAATACTCCTATATATGCTTCTGAACGGTCAAGAATAAAAGGCTCTTCCCCTCTTATTTTTAGAACTGCATTGATTCCTGCTATCAAGCCTTGTGCTGCTGCTTCCTCATATCCAGAAGATCCATTAAACTGACCTGCGCTAAATAGATTGTTGATGTGTTTTACCTCTAAAGATGCTTTTAACTGGGTTGGATCTATACAATCATATTCTATAGCATAAGCAGGTCTCATAATTTTTGCATTTTCAAGTCCAATAACAGACCTCATCATTTTTATTTGAACTTCTTCTGGTAAACTAGTAGAAAAACCTTGTACATACATTTCCTTTGTTTCTAATCCTTCTGGCTCTATAAAAATTTGGTGTGATGGCTTTTCACTAAAACGAACCACCTTATCTTCTATAGAAGGACAATATCTCGGCCCTGTGCTTTCTATATCTCCTCTGTACATTGCAGACCTGTGTAGATTTTCATTGATTATTTTATGAGTTTCTTCAGTTGTTCTAGTTAGCCAGCATGGTGTTTGATCTTTTTTAAGTTCTTCATTCATGAATGAAAATGGTACTATTTCTTCATCATCATTTTGAATACTCATTTTAGAAAAATCAATACTATCCTTATGTATTCTAGCAGGTGTACCAGTTTTAAATCTTCGCATATTACAGCCTATAGATTTTAATTTTTCAGATAAATACATAGCTGGAAATAAACCATTAGGCCCAGATTCATAATTAATCTCTCCAATAAACACCTTACTTTTTAAATAAACTCCAGTAGCTAATATAACAGCTTTTCCATAATATATGGATCCTGTTCTTGTAATAACACCTTTAACAGTGTTATCTTCAACTATTATATCTACTACTTCTCCTTGAACTAGATCTAAGTTAGGCTCGTTCTCTATAATTTTTTTCATCTCTATATGGTATCTTATTTTATCAGCTTGAGCTCTTAAAGAGTGTACTGCTGGACCTTTAGCTGTATTGAGCATTCTACTTTGAATAAACGTTTTATCAATATTTAATCCCATTTCTCCACCAAGGGCATCTATTTCTCTGACTAAATGTCCCTTTCCTGTTCCACCAATAGATGGGTTGCAGGGTAGCATTGCTATAGCATCTAATGACATAGTTAATATTGCTGTTTTATATCCCATTCTAGCAGTGGCTAATGCAGCTTCGCAACCTGCATGTCCAGCTCCTACTACTACTACATCATAATTTCCTGCGTTGTATGTTATCATAATTTACCTCCATTTCTTTTTCACGTGAAACATTATTTTTGAGCACTTGAAATTCTAAGTATAGCTTAGAATTGAGTGCGACATAAAGTTTGTGAGCTTAAACGAACAAATTTTATTGTGAATACAACAAGGTTCTGGGGCACCCGTATGCAATCTTTGATTGCATTAACGGGTCAGGTTCTTATTTTCCTATACAGAAGTTTTTAAAAATATGATCTATTAAATCTTCCTCTACTGTATCTCCAGTAATCTCACCTAAAGCTTTCCAGCTATTCTTTATATCTACTTCAACAAAATCAAGTGGGAGTTTTTGCTTTATAGCCTTTGTGCTATCTGAAATACTCTCAAGGGCTCTTTCTAGAGCATTTTTATGTCTTATATTTGTAACTAACAAGCTATCTTTAGCCCCTACGCCACCTTGATATACCATTTCAGCTAAGGTTTCCTCTATTTCTTCTAATCCATCTTCTTCTATTAGAGATACTTTAATGATTTTTTTATTATCTATTATTTTTTTTACTTCTTCTAAATTAAGTTTTTGAGGAAGATCTGTTTTATTTATTATGATTAAAGCTCTTTTGTTGCCTATAAGCTCCATTATTTGTATATCTTCTTCTGTTAATTCTCTAGAAGCATCTAACATTACTATAATCAAATCGGCTAAATTAAACAGTTCCTTAGATTTTTCTACACCTATTTTTTCTACAATATCTTCTGTTTCCCTTATTCCGGCCGTATCAATAAGCCTAAGTGGAATTCCTTTAATATTTAAATGTTCCTCTATTACATCTCTTGTAGTACCAGGCACATCTGTTACGATTGCTCTTGATTCTCTAACTAAAGCATTCAGTAATGAAGATTTACCCACATTTGGCTTTCCTACAATTACAGTACTTAAACCTTCTCTTATTATTTTTCCAGTATCAGCAGTATCTAATAATTTCTGTATATCTTTTTCTACTTCAATACTTTTTTCTAATAAGTAGTCTAATGCTACTTCATCTACATCCTCTTCTGCAAAGTCTATAGATACTTCCACATGTGCTAGCATATCTAATAATTTTTCCCTAACATTAGAAACCTTTTTTGACAAATATCCCTCTAGTTGATTTAGTGCAACATCGAAACCTTTTTCTGTTTTAGCACTTACAAGATCTATTATTGCTTCTGCTTGAGCTAAATCAATTCGTCCATTTAAAAATGCTCTTTTAGTAAACTCTCCTGGTTCTGCTGCTCTTGCTCCCATTCTTAAAACAAGCTCTAAGATGGTTTTAACAGATATCATTCCACCATGACAATTAATCTCTACTACATCTTCTCTTGTATATGTATTGGGCCCTTTCATATATGAAACTAAGACTTCATCTATTTTCTTATCCGTTTTTGAATCTATAATATGGCCATATGTTATTCTTCTAGGTTTATACTCACTTAATACCTTACCTTCTTTAGATTTAAATATTCTATCTATTACATCAATTGATTTATCGCCACTAATACGTATTATACTAATTCCAGCCTCTCCTGGGGCTGTTGCAATTGCAGCAATAGTATCATCTATAAACATATTTTTCACCTCTATTAATTATTTTTTTAATTTAAATCTGTAAGTTTTCATATAATTAGCTTAATAGTTATTATACCAAATTTTATACTATTTGATTAATTAACTTCAACAAAAAACCCAGCTTTTCACTGGGTCTAAATAATTCATTTTATTTTTTTAATGCAATAACAACTTTTCTAAAAGGCTCTTCACCTTCACTGTATGTCTGAATATAAGGATTACCTTGTAAACTAGCATGAATAATTCTTCGTTCATATGGGTTCATAGGCTCTAAAGCAATGGTTTTACCAATTTTCCGTACCTTGCTAGCCATTTTACTAGCTAACCTAACTAATGTGTCTTCTCTCTTTTGTCTATAGTTTTCTGTATCTACAAAAACCTTAATATATTTATCGCTGTTTTTATTTACTACTAAGCTCACTAAATACTGTAGAGAATCTAAGGTCTGACCCCTGCGTCCAATAATAACGCCCATCTGTGGACCTTCTATATTAACTAATAAGGTATCGTCTTTCTGCTCGATATCCATTTTAACTTCTAAGTCCATAGCCTTAAATAAATCTTCTAAAAATACTCTCGCATTATCTTCAGGTCTATCTAATACAGTTAATTTTACTTTTGCTAACTTTGATCCTAAAAGTCCAAGAAATCCTTTACTTGGTAGCTCAAGTATTTGAACATCTACCTGATTCCTTGATTTATTTAATTCTTTCAAACCTAGCTCTATAGCTTCTTCAACTGTTTTACCCATTGACTCTGTAATATTCATACTATTTCAGCCCCTCCTTTAATTCGTTCTGAGGTCTTCTAATAATTATTTGTTGTATTATTTGGAATACGTTACTTACAAACCAATATAATGTAAGACCTGCAGGGAAACTTTTTCCCCACCAGAAGATCATAACTGGCATAAAATATGTCATTATTTTTTGAGTTTGGTCAACTTTTGCACCTTTAGCTGTCATAGTTACACTACTTAAATAAGTAGTTATTCCTGCCAATATTGGTAAAATCCATGGATCAGGAGCAGATAAATTAGACATCCATAAAAAGCTAGTATTTATAGCTTCATAAGCTGCCTGAGATTCAAAAACATAAACGCCCGGCTCTCTTACAGCAGCAAATAATCCAATAATGATAGGGAACTGAATTAATAAAGGAAGACAACCACTAAATGGACTTATATTATGTTCCTTATATAACTCCATTGTCTTAATATTTAACTGTTCTGTATCATTTTTATATTTTTCCTGTAGTTTTTTTAATTTAGGCTGTATTTCTTGCATTTCTTTCATAGATTTATTCTGTTTTATTGTTAGTGGTAATGTTAGTAATTTTGTAACTATTGTAAACAGGATAATAGACAAGCCATAATTGTTTGTTAAATCAAAAATAAGTTTTAACAATGCACCAAATGGTCGTGCTAATGCGTTCAAATTTATAACCCCCAATATGCTTTAGTAAATTACTTAAGAGGATCGTATCCTCCAGGGTGAAAAGGATGACACTTTAATATTCTTTTTAAAGTCAAGTAAGTCCCTTTAAAAAAACCATATTTTTCGTAGGCTGATATACCATAAGATGAACAAGTAGGATAAAATCTACAGCTAGGCTTTTTTAAAGGAGAGATATATTTTCTATATAATTTAATAAGAAATATAAATATTTTAGACATAAATCTAATCCCCATTATCCTATTTGTCTTTTAATAGTTTCATCTTTTTTAATAGATGTAGTACAGCACTTTCTATTTCTTTATAAGTAGAGTCTACGCATGTATTTCTTGCTACAAATATAATATCATATCCTTGTACTACTTTTTCATTATTTAAACGATAGCTTTCATTCAACAATCTCTTTACTCTGCTTCTTACAACACTTTTTCCTACTTTTTTAGAAACAGTAAAACCTACTCTATTAAAATCATATCCATTTTCTGAAATATAAATAATGAGTAGTTTATTTGCCATCGATTTTCTTTTTTTATAAACTTTTCTGAAATCTTCATTTTTTCGTAGTCTATGGATGGCCTTCATTTAATTTCACCAAACCCTTCTAACTACAGAAAAAGGCCACAAGTGCGGCCTCTTATGCAGTCAGTCTTTTTCTGCCCTTTAATCTACGAGCTTTTATTATGTTTCTACCTGTACTAGTTGACATTCTCTTTCTGAAACCATGTTCTTTAGATCTTTGTCTTCTTTTTGGTTGATATGTTCTTTTCACGAAATACACCCCCTTCAAGTACTACATTAGTACTGAATATAATCATCAAATTTTTTGGAAACACTCAATAATTGAAATAGTCATATTTTCCTATTTTTAATAAAATATAAATTATTTTTGAGTATATTACTAATAAATTATATCTTCAAACACTGGCTATGTCAAGAAAAAAACCATCAACTAGCATCAACCAGTATGTGGATAAAATTATACACACAAAAACATATTGTGGATATTTTTGTGTTTATTGTTGAAAAACCTTCAAATATTTGTTATTATTTATTTGTCTGTTGATAATTTGTAAAACGATATCAACATTATCCAGAGTTATTCACAGTTTGTGGATAATGCTGTGAATAAGTTTAAATTTTCTTATAAAAATTCGTTTTTTTTATTGATTTTTACTAATTTTTTTGTGTATAATCATTTTTTTGTATAATGTGCCTATTTATATTTTTTAATTATGCCACTTATCTTATTCATATATTTATCCACATGATTATATATAACCATGTTAAT
>JAEWHG010000100.1 GCA_023387935.1 Bacillota bacterium | reverse complement strand
CTTCAAATACTCTTTTAAGTATCATACTATATTGATCTAATCCACCAGACACAATAGCGATATCATTCCAGCGATACCCTCTGTTTCGTACTAGATGGATTATTTGCGCAGCCATATTTTCCATTTCGGAATAAAGATTAGACCCAGAAAAAACTTCCAAATTAATAATTTCATCCGGGTATTGATTATATGGATATGAATATAGCTCTCTTTCTATATGCTCAATCTCCTTAACCTTCGGCAATACTTCTCTTTCCGTTGTATCCAGGTTGATTACTTCTTCCTCTAATTCTAACCTTTGTGCTATTGATTTTATTTTCAAATAGGTTTTTTGATTAATATGGAATAAATCCTTGTCCTTTTCGTTTGTATTTAATTCCATGGTAAAGGTAATCGTAATGTTCTTTACCTTATCAGCTAATTTTTCTATAACCCTAAATATTTGAGGTGTAAAGGTTTGAAATCCATCAATCCAAATTTCTGCGCCTTCTAAAAATTCAACACGATCTATGTTTTCAATAAGTAGATTTATATTATCTTCATTATCTATATATCTTCCCTTTAAATAATTATTAAACTTTTGATATAGGAGAATAATATCATTTAATTTTCGTTTTAATATGGTGTCTTCTTCTATTTCATTAAACTCTATCGTAAGCTCAATAGGCGTTATATCATGCTGCTTCATCTCGCAAATCAATTCATTTAATTTAGTAATAAAGCCATCCTGCTTAGCGATAGATTTGTAGATAGAAAGCTCCTTAGAAGACTCATCTGCAATCTTTCTTAGAATCATATTTTTCCCTAGCTCATTAATTGGAACACGAGTCAAACCTCCAACTTCACTAAACACATGATGAGCAAGTCTTGTAAAACTTAGCACTTCTGCCCTCATAATTCCCTTTAGCTCTTGTTTACCTATTAAATCCCGCTCTGCCTGTAGGGTAAATTGTTCTGGAACTAAGAGGAAAAGTTTATTTTCTCCCTTTTCTTGTAATCGTGCCTTTATTTCCTCTAAAGTAAAGTAGCTTTTCCCTCTACCAGCCCTACCAAATATGTATCTAATGGCCATCACACTACACCTCGTTTCATTACTTTGTATTAGTATAATTATATCACACATAGAACGAATGTTTTATATATAGAAAAAAATCCCTATAAACTATTCTATAGCTTATAGAGATTCAATCATTTTTATTATATTACACGTGCTTCAGTAAAAAATTTCCATTTTCAACTTTTATAATTTAAAATAAATATTTTTATATCGCCGACTTTATTCTAGCTATATCGCCCCAATTATCAGCAGTTACTATTTCTATCCTAGAAAGTGTTGCTTTCATACCTACAAGTTCTTTTTTTACTTCTTCTCTAAATTCCGTTAAATCAGCAGTTTGCTCTCTTACAGCTTTCAGTTCTTCTTTAATTTCTCTCTGCCCTTCTTCAAGTCGTTTTTGCCCTACTTGTAGCTCTTTCACATCTCCTTGTAGTTGCTTCACATCTCCCTGTAGCTGCTTCACATCTCCTTGTAGTTGCTTCACATCTCCTTGTAGTTGCTTCACGTCTCCTTGTAGTTGCTTCACATCTCCTTGTAGTTGCTTCACATCTCCTTGTAGTTGCTTCACGTCTCCTTGTAGTTGCTTCACGTCTCCCTGTAGCTGTTTCTGTCCGACTTCTAGATTTTCTAGTTTGTCCAATACAATTCTTTGGAATTCCTCATTAGTCACTTTTTACACCCCTTTGGTTATCAAAATAACGTCAACGTCATCCGGTCTTCTTATAATCTATCATATCAGACATCATTTTTCAAAGCTAGCATATTCTATTATTTTTAATTATTATAATATAGACTCTCCGTAGCATACTCTGGATCACTTGTTACATCTATTCCAAGTTTATTAAAAATCTGCTCATCGTTAAGACTTAATATAGTAGTCGAATGAGCCTGACAACCCTTCAGCATAGATAGCATGTCCATTGCAACCTGTGCTGTTGGGTTCGTAGCAGCGCATATGCTAAGCGCAATCAGTATTTCTTCACAGTCTAGGGCTACATTTCTAATTCCTAATGTTTTAGATTTTAAATTTCTAATTGGCTCAAGTATAACTGGTGAAATTAAATGGATATTATCGGATATATTTGCTAAGTGCTTAACGCTATTTAAAAGCACTGCTGCTGTTGAATCCATTTCACAAGAACCTTTTCCAGTTATTATTGTTCCATCGTTAAGCTCTATAGCTACAGCTGGACACGGTTCATTTTTATTTGACATCTGTTTTAGTTTAGCAGATTTTTCTCTAGCAGGAAGAACCACCTTTCTATCCTCTAGCTTTAATTCAAGCTGCTCCATTATCATTTTAGATCTTTCAAAGGTTTCCTTATCTACATAACCTTTTTTATATTCACATCCCGTTTTAAAATATCGCCTAATAATCTCCTGCTTAGATGCTTCTTTAACAACTTCATCGTCTATAATACCGAAGCCTACTCTATTAACTCCCATATCCGTTGGAGACTTAAATACAGATTCTTCGCCTGTTATTTTTTCTATTATTCTTTTAAGTACTGGAAAAGCTTCAATATCACGATTATAATTAATGGCTACTTCATTATATGTGTCCAGATGGAAAGGATCAATCATATTTACATCCTTTAAATCTACCGTAGCAGCTTCGTAAGCTATATTTAAAGGGTGCTTTAGAGGAACATTCCATACAGGAAATGTTTCAAATTTGGAATAACCTGCTACATTACCTCTTTTATACTCGTGATATAGTTGATTAAGACAAGTTGCAAGCTTACCACTTCCACCACCTGGAGCTGTTACAACAACAATAGGCTTCGTTGTTTCAATATACGGATTTTTTCCATAGCCCTCATCACTTACAATTGTATCTATATCTGCAGGATACCCCTTTGTACTTCTATGGATATATACTTTTATGCCTCTACGCTCAAGCTTATTTATAAAAATAGTAGCTGCTGGTTGTCCATCGTATCTTGTAATAACAACACTGTTTACATCAAGATCATATGATCTTAAATCATCAATTAATCTTAATGTGTCCATATCATATGTTATGCCGAAATCGCCTCTTATTTTATTTCTTTCGATATCTCCTGCATATACACAAATAATAACTTCTACTTTTTCCTTCAATTTATGCAATAATTTCAATTTTGCGTTTTCATCAAATCCAGGTAAAACTCTTTTAGCATGGAAGTCAAATAATAGTTTTCCCCCAAATTCCAGATACAGCTTATCATAATTATTAACTCTTTCTAAGATATACTTTGACTGCTCATCTAAGTACTTTTCGTGATCGAATCCTATTTTCATATGAACCCCCCATTTTTATAATATATAACATAAACCATGAAAAATACTATTACAGCAATAGATATTAATCATGGCTCTTCAACTTTGACTCTTCATTATCTCATAGTTTTAAAGCGTGGTCAACATTAGTCTTTGCTTAAATATTTATTACATTCCTTTCAAAGTAAGCTACTTATATACCCATAGTATACACATATAATATATCATTATTTATAAGTAGATATTATATCGAATAAATGCTAAAATCAATAGAATACTTAATAAGGAACTGATTTTATGTAGTTTATTGGGAAATACTCTGCAAGTATATTATTTACCATAATACTTACAATTATATCTAATTTTCTAAGTGGGCAAAATATAGCAGCGTAATATTCTTAAAATTTTATTTGATGCAATAAAAAACACCCTATTATAAGTTAGATTTTTTAAATCTGCTTTTATAGAGTGTTTTCATTTAAATATTATTATTTATTATTAAACATAATTAACTGTATAGTTTTTTGCTTTATTTTAAATTTTGTGCAGCATGCTTTCCTGCTAAACGTCCACTTGTTAAAGCAAATTGAACAGAACTTCCAGACATATAAACTTGGTTATATAATATTTTATTTGCATTTTCTCCAGTTGCATATAAGTTATTTATTACTGAACCATCTTTAGTTAAAACTTGGTAGTTTTCATTGGTTTTAACCCCTGCAAATGTTCCCATTGTTTGACCATATAACTTAATTCCATAATAAGGAGCCTTATTAACCGCAACTAAATAGTCAGTGCCTTTACCCATAGCATCTTTACCAGCCTCTACACCCTCATTAAATGTTTCCATTGTTTTAATAAAAGTATCCACTGGTACACCCATAGCTTCTGCCAGTGCTTCTAATGTATCTGCTTTTACTACTTCACCAGTAGTCATAGCAGACTCAAGAGCTTCAATTAGCTTTGCATTTGCCTCTGAAGAATCTGTAACTATCCATGGTGATTTTTGTTGTAAAACTTTATTTGTTGCTATTGCATAATGTATTTGTTCATTTGTAAAACGCTCACCACTGTCATTAACATACACCTTAGTCCAATCCATCATTAAACTTCCAGTTCCACCAATCTTAGCACCTACACCAAGTCCGATTACCCAAGGCTCTTCATATAGTGCAGCACCAACATTCTCTGCCATAATGATACCGTCACCAGTACTACCTGCAGCAGCAGCACTTATTTGTGCAGTTCCAGCAGCTTCTGGAATAAATCTTTCTAAAAGCTCTTCGTTCTTAGCATATCCACCAGCAGCTAAAATTACTTTTTTCGCATGGATTGTAATTTTTTCATTCTTACTCTCTGCAATAACACCTATAACACTACCATTTTCATCAGTTATAAGCTCAGTAGCTGGTGTTTCAGTAAGAATCTCGATTCCTTCACCTAAAATAAACTTTTCAATATTTTGAGTTAACGCAGTTCCACCCTTTGTCTTTCCATCAGTTAAAGGGAAATGTAATCTTTCTGCTGGATCAACACCAAAGCCTGTTACAGTTTCATATTTATGTCCTACGTAGTCTACCAACCATTCAGTAGTTACTACTGCTTCGTCCATAAACTTAGCTACAAAATTGTAATCTGGGTATTTTCCATTTGTGTTACTTGTAGACTGACGTTCTTTCCAAAGATCTGTCCAAGCTTGCTTACTATCCTTAATTCCTAATTCCTTTTGGAATCTAGATTCTGGAGCAGAAATAGCTCCACCTGATAAAGCGGTAGAACCACCTACAGTTGCTTGCTTTTCTAATACAATAACCTTTGCTCCATTTTCGTGAGCTGAAGCTGCCGCAGCGAGTCCAGCACCACCAGCACCTACAACTACTACATCAGTTGTTAACTCAACGTCAGTTTTAGCTGTATCATCTTTTTTATTAGCCTTAAGTGTATCTACATCGCCACCTGCTTGTTTTACAGCATCTTCTATAGCAGCAAGAATTGCCTTAGACGTTACTGTAGCTCCTGATACTGTATCTACTGCTAATGTTTGTCCATCTACAACTTCTTTTGGTATACGTTCGATAGGAACATCACTAATACCCGCTGATTCACTGTGTTCTAAAACTTTTACAGATACAATAGATGTATCATTAAATTCTACTTCCACCTTTACATCCCCATTGTGCCCTTTAACAGTTGATGTATAAGTACCTGCTTTATAAATACCATCAGTTTCATTTACACTAGGTTGTGAGCAACCTACTAAAGTAAAAATCATAGCCATACATAGTAATAGACTTAGTACTTTAATTGACTTTAAATTCATATTATTATTCCTCCTAATTATTTATTATTGCATGACTATAGTACTAAAGAAATTTTTAGTTTGTTAATTCACTAACTATAGTCTTTATTTTTATTTTAATTCCTTGAGTCAAGACTGTGTCAATAGCCTAATATTCATATTTAGAAGAAAAAAACGCATAAACCTTGAGCCGACTCTAGATTTATGCGTTTTAATTTTAGCTGAATTATTAACTCTATACATTATTCACTTTTTTTACTTTTCTACATATATAACTTAACTGATATATCTCCTTCCCCTTCATGTCAACATCATAAGTAGTATCTTTTATAACAGGGCCTGTCTCTATTAAATCTAATATCTCAATATCTAAAGAGTTTAATTTATATAGGATTTTATCTTTATTAAAATAGTCTTCATCTTTTGATTTTGTATTAAAATTTTCTTTTGAACTTTCTCCAAAGTACTGATAGGAACCAGTAATAATCCCTTTTTCCTTTACTAATGGCCTTGTTATATCAATCAAAAATTTCCCATCTGACTTTAGATAAGATTTACTCATACCAAAATCAACTAAAACATCCATCGATGATTGTTTAATCGGTAGTTTATCGTAATCGCAACATAAAAATATAAAGTTTTTGTGTTCGTAATACATTTCTAAATTCTTTTTCAAATTTAATATTCTTTCTTTATCATAATCAATAAGTAGATATGTAGAACTAGGAGAAAGATCCTTTATATATTGAAGTAAGAAAAGTCCTACACAATTATCCAGTTCCATAATATATTCAGGATTTTTTTCGTATTTATTTATATATTCAATTAATGTAGCCATAGCCTTGTATAGAAAGTTTACATAATTATGAGAGCAGGTAGACAAAAATTCCTCTTTTGTTGGCATTCTCTGGCCATTTACCATCTTTGTTCGGACAGCATTTTTGTCGATGTAAACTCCATCTTCAATAATAGCATTATAGCCACATTCGCACTGTATATTTGCGTCCATAATCATACTTTCTTCTATACTTCCATCGGATACTTTTAAAGAAGACTTGCAGATTGGGCATGCCAGTATATTTAGTGAGATCATGGGTAATCCTAGCTTTTGATTTTTTCTTAGCTCTTCCGCCTTTACCTCATTAATTTTAAAATTTAAAAAGTCATTCATTTTATTGTATTTAATAAGTTCATTTGCAATTTCATTTCTTTTAGACTCTAGAAATGGTAGATATAAATTACGAAACACGTCTGTATTTGTACCACTTAGACGCTGAAATGTTAATATTTTCTGTATTTCAGTCAAAGAAAAATCCAATCCCTTTAGTTCCATGATCCTTTCAATATCTTTACTATCAGCTTTGGTAAACTTATATTGAACGCCTTTCTTTTCAGTAACAAGTAGGCCCATATCCAAATAATACCGAATTGTATCCTGGGTAATACCGTGTTTCTTGGCAAATTCACCGATCCTCATTTTCTTCTCCTCGTTTTCTATTATTATCGTAAATATATTATAATTTTTAGACTAGTCCCCTAATTTCAAATACTATCACGATAATATTTTAACAGTTTTTAAATGTATAATCAAAAAATTATTTTGTTTTATCATAAAGTAA
>JAEWHG010000006.1 GCA_023387935.1 Bacillota bacterium | reverse complement strand
CGCACTTCGTAACCCTTTAATACTTCTCTTCCCTTAAGTCCTGTTAATTCGATTAAAAAGTCCATAGTAACAACGTTTCCACCAAGCTCTTCAATTAGCTTAGTTGCTGCTAACACAGTTCCTCCTGTAGCTAATAAATCATCTAAAATAGCAACACGTTGTCCAGGCTTAATTGCATCCTTATGTATTTGCAATGAGTCTGTCCCATATTCAAGTTCATATTCGTAGCTGATTGTCTCATATGGAAGTTTTCCTGGTTTTCTTATTGGAACAAAACCTACACCTAAATTATATGCAACTGGTGTCCCAACTAAAAAACCTCTAGCCTCAGGTCCTACTATTACATCAATATTTAAATCTCTTAACTGGTCTGATAGCTTATCTATTAAATATTTCAAAGCCTCCCCATCTTTTAATATTGTAGTAATATCCTTAAAGCTAATACCTTCCTTAGGAAAACCTTCTATTTCCCTTATCATGGTTTTTAAATCCATTACTCTTTTCCTCCCCATAGCAATTGATGCCATTTATTTTAAAAATCATTATTTTTATTTTACTACTTTCATTTGAATAAAGAATAATATTATTATATCTTTTATATAGAATTTTATCAACAATCTAAATATAAGAACCCTTACATCATCTAAAATTTTCAATTGTTAACTGTATACTTTTATTTCCCATATACTCATTTAATGTAGGGTAAAATGCTATGTCTACAAAAGCATTACAATTTAACCCATTATATAGTTTTTCTAACTCGCCATTTCCAAATTTTCTAATTATAACTTCTTCGAATTCTTTTATATCGCCAAAATATATTCCATCAACATAATTTCCATTTTTAGAAACTAATTTTAGTTTTAGTACATTTTTATTCTTACCTAGTATATATCCTTTTACTACCCTAATATTTTTATCTCCAAACAAGGGTTTACTGTTACCTTTTCCAAAGGGTTCTAATTTTTCTATGTCAGCAATTAACCTATAATTAATATAATCTAATGGCAGTCCCATATCCAAATTAATTATTGGTACTAAATCTTCCTCTACCAATTCAGTTATATCGTTCAATTTTTTTCTAAGAATTTCTATATTGTCTTCTTCTATTGACAATCCTGCAGCCATAGGATGACCACCGAACTTACCTAGTAACTCCTTACACTTCAATAACTCTTCAAACATATTGTAGTTTTCTATAGATCTACCAGAGCCCTTGGCTCCTTGCTCAGACCTTGTTAATATAATAGTCGGAACATTGTATTTTTCTCTTATTCTTCCCGCTACTATACCTGCTAAGCTCTCATGAGCATCTGGAATATAAATCACAAATACTTTTTGATTTTTCATGCCCGTACTTTCAATTATTTCTATTGCTTTTTCAACGCCTTTGACTGTCATGTCTTTTCTTTCTTGGTTTAACTCATATAGCTCTTTTGCTAAATTTTTTGCTTCGTCAACATCATCTGTAATTAATAACCTAAGCCCCTTTTTAGCACTATCTAGCCTGCCAGACGCATTAATGCAAGGGCCAATTATAAATCCTAAATGATAGGATGTGATTTTCTTGTTTTCAATTCCTGTTTCTTTTATTAATGCCCTTAGCCCTACATTGTTAGAATTATTAATAGACGCTAGTCCATACTTTACAAAGATTCTATTTTCATCTATTAAATCAACAACATCACAAACCGTAGCTATTGCTACAAATTCAATAAGCTTAAAGAGTTCTTCTTCACCAATTCCCATTTCCTCATATAATACTTGTATTAGCTTAAAAGCCACACCAGCTCCGCATAAACTTTTAAATTTATATAAGCATTCTCTTTGCTTAGGATTTATTATAGCATCTGCATCAGAGCTTATGAAGGTTCTATGTCCTTCTCCATCCTCTATAAAGGGTACGTCATGGTGATCTGTTACTATAACTGTCATTCCAAGTTCTTTTGCCTGCTTTATAGGGTCTATTGCAGATATTCCATTATCACAAGTGATAATAGTGTCTATACCTTCTTGCTTTGACTTTTCTATAATATCTATATTTATTCCATATCCATCTTTTATTCTATCTGGTATTTCATAGTCTACATTTGCTCCGCATTTTCTCAATGCTATAAAAAGTATATAGCTGCTTATAACACCGTCAACGTCATAATCGCCTATAATTCTTATTTTGCTTTTACTATTAATTTTATCTTTTATTATTTGAGTAGCTCTTACTACATCCTTCATACTTCTAGGATTATGTAATTTTTTTAAATCAGCACTAATAAAACTGCTTATTAAATCATCTTCAATAATATTTCTGTTGACAAGCAGTTTACAAATCACTTCATTAATTCCATATTTTTTAGACATAGATTTATAATCAAACTTTTTATTTTTAACTAACCATTTTCTCAAGAAATATATCTCCTTTCTTAAGCAATAGATAAAACTCGTCCAATGCTATTCCATGACTCATGGTGCACTCAATTAATATGGGCAGCTAAAGCTGCCCGTATTAATATTCAATAATTTTTTAAAAAACCTTTTCCATACTTAAATATGTTTTTCTTTTTGTCTTTCTTTAATCATAACCCATATTGGACTTGCTATAAATACAGAGGAGTAAGTCCCTGCTATAACACCTATCATTAATGGTAGAGCAAATTCTCTAATTTGATCCACACCTAATACATAAAGAGCAAC
>JAEWHG010000039.1 GCA_023387935.1 Bacillota bacterium | reverse complement strand
CAAGAGGAGTTATGGCATCAGCTAAATGCCATTCCTGCTACGGATTTGTAGAAAGTTGTCAAGAAGCAAGGTGGACTACACTAACTTTAAGGATCGCCTTTGGGATATGGTGAGTGCCAGGAATGATTCAGTAAAAAAATTAAACAAAGGAGCAATTCTATATAAAGAGGGGATAAAGATATGAAGGAAAAATCAACCTTGATTACACCAATTATAGTATCAATATTGATTATTATAATATTAATTTTAAGCAATAATTTGCATAACTTAAATACAGCTGTTGAAGCAATGAAAAGTGATAAAGTTATACAAAATCATATAGAAGAAAAAATTACTAGTATTGAAAATAGAATTAATGACTTGGAGATTGAGATGCCTCATCAAAATCTAGATCAATTTATAAGGTCAATCACTCTAGAGTTAAATAGAATAGAAGATCTGTTAAACAAAGTTGATAGGCTTGAAACAGTATATGGAATTATAACTGGGATAGATAAATCAAGAGAAGTAATTTTGAATGTAGAGTTAGCAGATACTCAAGAAAATGTCCAAATAAAATTAGCTGAGGATTGTACTCAGTATATGATAACTGAAATTGCCAGGGTACCTATAGATACTGAGGAGTTCATAAAAATGGTAGAACAAGATTTAAAGAATGATTTTCAACAGGGGTTTACATTTAAAATAGTGAATGGGAAAGCTGTGCAAATATATCAGGGTTGGGGAGATTTAAAGTAACGTAGAAATAAAAATGTCTCTATATCATAAATAAACCTGGGGGAGGAATTTAAATTGAAATCCGCATTAGTAGTAATTGATATGCAACATTATTTTTTTAGAAGTGAAGAAAGAAGAGTTAAATTACCTGAACTTATTACATCAATAAATGAACTTATAGATATAGCATATGAAAAAAACATTCCAATCTATCAGATTTTAACTATGCATAAAAGTGACAAATCTACTTGGAATATAGTTATGAGAAAATATAATTTTGGTGCATTACTTGAAGGTAGCCATGAAGCTGAGTTATTACCAGAAATAAAATTTGATGAATCGCAAGAAATTCTTATAAAGACTAGACAAAGTGCTTTTATAAGAACAAATTTTGAAGAGAAATTAAGAAAAAAGAATATTGATACATTAATTTTATGTGGTGTTTTTACACATGGCTGTGTAGGTAGAACTGCGGTTGATGCATATGAAAGAGATTTTAATGTTATTGTTGCTAAGAGCGCATCTTTTAGTCACGTAAAAAATCAAGAAGAAGCAATGTTTGAAGTTATTGAAAAGGAGCAAGAACAACTAATTTTAACAAATGAAGAAATAAAGAAGTTACTTATAAATAATATAGAGAATTAATATATAAAAACTGCTAAGAAATTAAATTAATGTTAATATACATTAATTTTTAAATAAGGAGAAGAAGATTATGAGGAAAAAGATGTTGACTTTAGTTGTAATATTAATTGTGGCTTCTATTGAAATATACGAGATTAAAAACCATAGGAGTTATAGAGCAAAAAGAAATAAGGAGACGTTTGAGTTTTTACAGGCGCATCCCATTTTTTATTTACTGTTTACATTAATAGGACTATTTTCTATCTATGTAGTTATAAAAAAGCCTAAATTTTTTATGGAGGATAAAAGAGTTAGTTATTTTTACGAAAAATTAGGGCATAAGTGTGCTAATTGTTTATATTTAATATTTGGAATTGTTAGTGTTGTATTTGGTGCTGTATCTGCATTACAAGTATTATAATGTTCTTCATATTTGATAAATTGTATGAATTAAAGATAATGTAATAAACTTAGGTCAAATTTCATATTCTCCAATAAATAAAATTTAACAGTGGTATTATTGATTAAAGTATTTTAGAATGTTGTAGAAGGGGTATAATTAAAAAAGCAAAATGAATATTCGCTTAATAGCTTGTGAGGGATGAACTTATGAATGAAATTGATATTACCATAGATAAAGTTGAGTTGTTTGAAAAAATACATGATTCTATGAGAATAGTTGATCCGGTAAATAAAGAAGTTTTCGAAATTGCAGATGGAAAAATGTTCAAAAAAGAATATAAATGTTATGATTCTTTGGAAAATGAAACCTTTTGTGAAAATTGTATTTCTATTAGAGCCTACAATACAAATGAAGTTGTTGTAAAGATGGAATGTAAGGAAGATAGGATTTACATGATAACTGCAGTTCCTATATTAATTAAAGATAAAAGATTTGTAGTAGAATTAGCTAAAGATACTACGAATGGTTTATATATTAAAAACAAAGAACAGGGATTTGAAATGAATGTGTCTTTTGCAATTGAGCAGATGAAAGAAGCAACCATAAAAGATGAATTAACAGACTTATATAATAGGAGATATATTTTTGAAAGGCTTCCTGCTGATTTATCTAATTCTTCTTTGAAAAATGAGCCGTTGTCAATTATTTTTACAGATTTAGATTTTTTTAAATCGATTAATGATACATATGGGCATATTGTAGGGGACCAAGTAATAAAAGAATTTGCAGAGGAGTTAAAGAAGCATATTCGTAAGGGACTAGATTGGGCGGCCAGATATGGTGGTGAAGAATTTGTAATATGTCTTTCTAATACTGATATTGCTACTGCACGAGCTATTGCAGAAAGAATTAGAAAAAATGTTATGGAAAAGGAATTTATTGCAAATAATAAAAAAATACACTTAACAGCTAGTTTTGGAGTTTACACTGTTTGTGATGGAGAAAAATGCCTAACTGTTGATGCTATAATAGAAATTGTTGATAAAAATTTATATAGAGCTAAAGAAGGCGGAAGAAATATGGTGATATGATCCTTGCTCTTTTTTCAGATTTCCAATAATTTAAAATGGAATTTCTTAAAATAATAATACATGGAGGTAGGCAGACATGAAAAATATTATATCTTCAAAATGGTTACTTGATCATATAGAAAAAGAAAATTTAATTATACTAGATGTTAGAGAAAATACAGATGGAGTAAACTCTGGATTTGAGGAATATAAGAAAGGTCATATTAAAGGAGCTAGATACGTTTCTTTTGAAGATGTTTTAGCGGATAAACCCAAAGCTCATGGCGGTAGACATCCTCTTCCCGACATGAATAAGTTTGTAGAAAATATGAAAGCCTTAGGTATTAATGATGATTCTATAATAGTTATTTACGATGACGGAAACTTAGCAATAGCAGGAAGGCTTTGGTGGATGTTAAAATACATAGGAAAAAAAGAGGTTTATATTTTAAAAGGTGGACTAAATCAATGGAAGGATAATGGTTTTGAATTAACTACAGAAATAGTTACACCTAATATTTTTGGTACTTTAACAATGGATATCGATTCATCTATGAAGGTTGAAATGCTTGATGTAAAAGAAGCTATCAATTCCGACAACATTGCAATAGTAGACGCTAGAGCTTATGAAAGATATGCTGGCAAAGTCGAACCTTTAGATAAAATACCAGGGCATATTCCTAGTGCATTAAATTATCCTTGGACTAATTTGGTAAAAAACGGAGAAATAATATTAGAAGATGATCTAGAAGAATATTTCAAACCACTAAAAGAATTTGATGAGATCATTGTGCATTGTGGTTCAGGTATTACAGGAACAGTTAATGTTTTATTCATGGAGGAAATAGGTCTAAATCCTAAATTATATATTGGTAGCTATAGTGATTGGGTTAGCTATGATGATAATATCGTTGTTAAGGATGAATTGAAGTAAGATTTAATTATCTATAATAACTGCAAATAAAATTTTAGAATCAATTGCTAATTTTTATGGGCTTAATTAAATATAACTGCATAAAATAACAGTATATTTAATTAGGAGGTAGTTTTATGGAGAAAAAAGGACATATTAAGAAACTTTTACCGGGTGGGAATACTTCTGTTGGATTTTATTCATATTTTAAATATGTTATAAATCCAAAGGAAGCAAGAAAAATTTATTATTTTAAAGGTGGTCCTGGTGTAGGGAAATCTCATATGATGAAAAAAATCGGATATGAAATGGTAGATAGAGGGTTTGATGTAGAGTTTCATCATTGTTCTGCTGAACCTAGTTCTGTTGATGTTGTTGTTATACCAAAATTAAAAGTGGTTTTATTAGACGGTACGTCGCCTCATGCAGATGACCCAACATATCCTGGTGTTGTTGGATCAACAGTTAACCTAGGTG
Source organism: Bacillota bacterium (assembly GCA_023387935.1). GTDB lineage: Bacteria > Bacillota > Clostridia > Peptostreptococcales > Natronincolaceae > Alkaliphilus_B. The sequence goes on along the minus strand of JAEWHG010000039.1, from coordinate 8,054 downwards.
AATTTATAAATGAAGAAGCCATAAGAAAGCACAGAGAAAGTGTTATACGGGCCACGGATGAAAATAAAAATATTTATATAAGAGTATATAAGTATTTAAGTGCAGCAAAATTAATACACGACGACATTGAGTGGATCAATGGATATGCTATGGATTTTAGCAAGGTAAATAAAGATACAAATATATTAATAGAGAGATATTTAAAAGACATTGAAAATAAAGATAGGTTAGGTAGTGAAAGACACCTTTTCGGAAGTGCTTATACATTAAATGGCAAATTAGATTTTGCAGAAACTTTTATTGGAATAATTGATGATATTATCTATATAAAAGGAGCCGATGGCACAGGTAAATCCACATTATTGAAAAAATTAGCAGATATTGCTTTAATGAAAGGCTATGATGTAGAAATTTACCATGAACCATTGGTCCCAGAGAAAATAGAGTCAATTATTATTCCGGAACTAGGCTTAGCCTTTACCACAAATATTAAATTTGCTGAAAAACAAACAGTGGACTTAGACATGTATATTGATAGAGAAAAAATTAGTAAATACAAAGAGGAATTAGAATATAGTGAGAAGTTATTTAAGCAATTATTAAATGATGTTTTTGCTAATTTATCTAAAACGAATGCAGTTCATGATGAAATAGAAAAATATTATGTACCGAATGTATCTCATGCAGGCACAGATCAAGTTGGAGATAGAATATTAGGAGAAATATTGGGTATAATTGAAGAAATAAACATTTAAAACAAGAGAGGATTTCCCTTTCTTGTTTAACTTTGTGTTTATGGGGAAAAAATAATAACGAAAATATAATTTTACATTACTGTGTAAAACATATATAATAGATAAGTATGATAATTAACAAGGAGAGATATGATGAAAGAAATACAATTTCAAGATTTAAACATTAAGAAAGACCTTTTAAAAGGGATATTAGAATTAGGTTATGAAGTACCTACACCTATACAAGCACAAGCGATTCCAAGACTTTACGCTGGTGAGGATATTATTGGGCAAGCACAAACAGGTACGGGAAAAACAGCTGCCTTTGGTATTCCGATGCTGGATAAAATTAATACACAACAAAAAACACCTCAAATATTAATTTTAACACCAACAAGAGAACTTTCAATGCAGGTTGCAGATGAAATAAGAAAGTTTTCTAAGTACTTAACTGGGGCAAAATCCATTGCTATTTATGGAGGACAACCTATTGATAGACAGATTAAGGCTTTAAAGCAAGGGGTTAATATTGTAGTTGGAACTCCAGGAAGATTACTAGATCATATTAGAAGAAAAACTTTAAGATTGGATCAGGTTGTTGGTGTAGTATTAGATGAAGCGGATCAAATGCTAGACATGGGATTTTTAGATGATATTGAGGCAATACTTCAAGAAACTCCTGAAACAAGACAAACAGTAATGTTTTCTGCTACAATGTCTAGGGAAATAGAAGCTATTGCAAAAAAATATATGAAAAATCCTAAAAAGGTAATGGTTGTTCATAAAGAGTTAACAGTTCCTAAAATTTCTCAATATTACTTTGAAGTTAGACCTCATGAAAAGCTAGATGCTTTATGTAGAATACTAGATATGGAAAGCTCTGAACTTGGAATCATATTCTGTAGAACTAAAAAAGGCGTAGACGAGCTAGTAGAGAATCTTCAGAGTAGAGGATATTCAGTAGAAGGTATCCATGGAGACTTAAAGCAAAGTCAAAGAGATAGAGTTATGAAGAAATTCAGGGACGGCACTCTTGATCTTTTAATTGCAACAGACGTTGCTGCAAGAGGTATCGATGTTGATGACGTTGATTTAGTTATTAACTACGATATTCCTGAAGACTTTGAATACTATGTACATCGTATTGGACGTACTGGTAGAGCTGGAAGACAAGGGCTTGCATATACACTGGTTACTGGAAAACAAATAAGAACATTAAAAGCTTTAGAAGCTTATACTAAGGGAAAAATAAAGAGAAAACCTATTCCAACTATTAATGATATTGTAGAGAAGAAAAAAGAGTTAATTGGCAAAGAAATCATAACAAATATCGAAAAAGGCGGTCTTTCTGAATATGCTAACATTGTAGAAAGCTTATCAGAACAATATAACTCTATTGATGTAGCTGCTGCTTTATTAAAGATGGTTATGAGCCAAAATGAAACAGATGCTTTTGAAACTGCTAAGAATATTACTGAAAGAAAAACTAAAGTTGAAGGTAATAATATGGTTCGTATGTTTGTTAACATTGGTAAAAAACATGGAGCAAAGCCTGGAGATATATTAGGGGCGATCAGCGGAGAAAGTGGAATAAGCGGAGATCTTGTTGGTGTAATAGATATGTACGATAAATTTACATTTGTTGAAGTTCCTGAACAAATTGCAGATACAGTATTAGAATCTATGAATAGAAACAGGATTAAAGGTAGAAAAATCAATATGGAGCCAGCTAATAAAAAGTAAATTTAATTAGCTAATACTACTTATTGTATAGAACCTTATAATTCTATCCAATAAAAAAAGAATTCTTTAGGCACTTAAGAATTCTTTTTTTATTGGTATTTTTAAAGTAATAAATAATGGTATTTTATTGTTTTAAAATGTATAGTCAAAACCAACACTATCCCAATCATATTCCCCTGCTAGTTTATTCGGTTCGATTAAAAAATCTTCGCCAAATAGTGTTGATGTTATGCTGATACGAACAATAATATCTGCTATGTTATCCCAATCATTTTCGGATAGACGATTTAAATCATATCCTTTGGAGAATTCTACACCATGGACGATATCAAAAGGTTCATCTAAATTTATATTGTCCTTTAAATAATTTTCAAATGGGTATTCTTCCAATGCCATATGGTTTATATTTACAAAATATAAGTACTCATCATAGTAATTATATTTAATATTATTATATATTACTTTTTTATCTCTTAGTGCCAGTGCTTTTATTCCATCTTTAATTTCATGAAACCATATAGGGTGATTTAAAGATTGGGATGTATAACTTTTTTTCTTTTTCTGTACTATATATTCATTTAATGATATAACTTTTGACAAAATAATCCTCCTAACAGCTTAAAATATTACCTTAAACTATAATACACGTTTAAAGATTTTTTGACAACACAATAAGTAAATAAAAATACTTTTTTCATAAAATAAGATTATTCTATTTAATATTTAGCAGGAGGTTTAATATTAATATTGAATTACATATGTATTGAATTTTAAATATACTTAAAATTGGAGGTTTTAATATTGGTACCATTACCACTAAATAATATGTCGTACATACTTAGTAAGTATGAACCTTTATCAAAAATTGATATACCTAGAAAAGTAGGTGAAAAAAATCGTATTATTTCTAAGGGAACAGTGGATATATTTAAGGGAAAAAATTTAGATAAATTTGTTCAATTAACTGTTAAGGGATTCAATATGTATTACTATGATTTTGGAATAGCATACCCATCTAAATCTGTTAATTATCCAATTTTTTTATATCAAGTTATTTCGGCGCCTAAAAGAGTTCTTGTTGTAGTGAATTATATATCCTATAAAAAAGATGCTATAGAAAACATAAATGGATTTGATAATTTGCTCTCCTTAGATTCAGAATACGCGGATATGTTAATTAAAACTTTTGAGCCTCAAGCATTTATAGTGGAAAATTTAATTCCGAATGCTTTTAATGGTTTAGTAAGAACTACAGAAATAGATAAGGCTTATGACAGGATATTTAGTCTGTTTAAGAATTGGTACGAAGGAATGGAAATGAATAATAATTTGAAACATGAAGATGAACATCAATATAATCAATGGCTATCTAATTTTAAAAATAAATTTTATAAAGAAGATTATGGTTTTACTGCTACAAAAAAGTTTTTAGGCGAGAAATGGGCTAAGGAAGTTTTTGAAAATTATATTTTTAATATATAAGGAAGTCTGTTTTCCCAAATAAAATCAGTTTCGTTGTTTTTTAGTTGGATGGGGGCTGATTGGACCAAATTTTCATTCCATCACTTAATAGAACAACAGTGCCTTGGACATCTGTACGATAAATAAAGGCATTGTATGCTTCTAAGCGCTCAAGAACATCGTTGTGAGGGTGTCCGTAGGAGTTGCCACTTCCAACTGATATAAGAGCAATTTCAGGCTTAACGTAATCTAAGAATCTGCTGGATGTTGAAGTGTTGCTTCCGTGATGACCAACGTTTAATACGTTTGTCTGTAAGTCTTCTTTACCATATGTGTTTATTAAGTCTATTTCTGCCTCCTCCTCCATATCTCCAGTAAATAGAAATGATTTATCTTTGTAGTCAAGTCTTAAAACAACACTCCAAAGGTTTAAATTATCTCCGTAGTCTTTTATAGGGCCTAAGAAATTTAATTTAATATCATGATCAAATTCGATAACATTATTTAACTGTGGCGAGGTAATCGTAAGACCCTTGCCATCAATAGTATTAAGTAAATTTTCAAAGGTCGCACTGGTATGTAGTTTTTTAGGCATAACAACTTTTACTACTTCAAAGTTGTTAATGATTTCAGATAATCCTCCGATATGGTCGGAATGAGGATGGGTACCTATCAGTAGATCAATTTTATTGATTCTATTTTTAGTTAAATATGCTTTCACCCTTCTTCCTTCATTTCGCTCTCCTGCATCTATTAGAATGGTTTTATTATTTGGTGTAATGATTAGAATGCTTTCTCCTTGGCCAACATCAATCATATGTATGGATAGAAGACCAGAAAGCGATTGTCCACAAGAAGTTAATATAAATAAAGCTATAACTAATAATGTAAGCATACTAGCAAATTTAAGTTTTTGAGTAGATCTCATAATAATATCTCCTATTCTTCTATAGTATAGAACATATATTTCTTGCTATAATACTATAATACACAATTATATTATTATTGGAAATAGTATACTTTTATTTGTTATATATGGAGGAAAAGGGATAAGAATATAGAAATATATTTTATTAAACCACTTTACTATGGAGGTAATATAATGAATTTTTATGTTCTAGCTAAATGTATTGATTCGGAAAAAGGAGACGTTATTATTGATCTAACAGAAAGCAGTATTAAGATATATAGAGCCCTTTATCAGCTTAAAGAGGATAGGGAATATCAAATAATAGAAGACGTTGTTAATGACACTGCCTACTTTCAATGGGATATCATCAAAAGCTATGAACTTGCCTTTGGCAAAGGAAGAAATCTTAATAAAAATGGTTTTCGTTTTCTATCTGTTAATGAGAAGGATAGTATTAGAATAGATGATAATGGATTGTTTTACGTAAATGATCTTTTTTTGGGAAAGATGATGAATGAAAAAGAAGTGGAGTTTTTGCAAAAAGAAGGGGTATACAAATTTAAATTGAAGCTAGAGTCTTCGCAAAAGGAAGGAATTAAATTACTAGTTAGAGGCAAAAAAATATACCGAATATTTACTAAAGGTAAGCTCAAAAGCTTACAAAATACGCTTAAATACGATCAAACTTTATTGGAGCTCATAGAGGATCAGTTCGTAGAAGATTCGGCAAAAAAACTCGAGAAAGTTGAAGCTGATCTAAAGAAGGCAATGGAATTAATATTAGGATCCATGAACACATTAGCGGAAATTAAGAAGGATAAAAATCATAAGTGAAAGTAAATAATCTTAAGAGGAAATTTAATGTAAATGTAGAAAATAAATGAAGATGAGGAGGGATTTAATTGAAGCGCCCTTTTGTATCTTTATTTATTTTTATTTTAATAGGAATTTTATGTGCTCATTATTTTCAATATGATATTTCTATAATTTATCTAGTATTGGCCACTGCAATTTCTTTAATCGTATTTATGCTATGGGAAAGAGGAAGTATCTTTTTTATTCTTTTAACAGCATCAATTTTAGGAGCTTATCTTTATGGACAGAGCATCATTGGAGATACTATATTAAAAAGTGCACCTGAAAACAAAACGGTAATTGCTAGAATTTTAAAAGAAGGCTCTTTTAATAGGGGATTTACGGAGTACGAAATAGATGTATTAAGCTTTGTTGATAAAGAAACAAGAAAAACAATTACAATAAATAAAAAGGCTCAATTAAGGGTATATGAAAGTGTTTCAGATCAATCTATATTTATGGTAGATGATATACTTAAAATAAAAAATATTAGAGTTAGGAAGCTGTTAGATCATAAGGATGATATTAAACCAAACAGCTACGAGCTTTATTTAAAAACCAAAGGTATTGAGTATATATTAGAAGCAAATTCCGCAAATGTAAAAATTGACCCGGCTCCTCAAAATAAATTAATAGGAATAAGGCGCATTAGCTACAAAATGAAAATCTATATAGAGGATTATTTAGATAGCACTTTGGATTTTGAAAACAGTGATATATTAAAAAGTATTATTTTAGGTAATCAGGGATATTTGTCAAAAGAAAGACTCAATATATTTTCTAAAACTGGAACTGCTCACATAATGGCGGTTTCGGGGCTTCATGTCGGATTAATAGTGCTTATTATTGACAAATTTTTAAAGATAATTAAAATTGGTAGAAATAATAGGTTGCATTTGACTGTTCTTATTTTAATATTTTACGGTTTCATGGTTTATTTTCCTGTGTCAATAATAAGAGCAGGCTTTATGTACATTTTATATGTTGGTGCTTATTTTTTAGAAAGAAGATATGATAGCATCAATGCTCTATTCTTTATTGCATTTGTACTACTAATTTATAGGCCAATGACTGTTTTTTCTATTTCCTTTCAATTATCTTTTACGGCTACATTAAGTATTTTACTATTAGGTCCAATCCTAAATAAAGCATTGAAAGAAAGATTAGGATTTCTAGCAAGCTTACTATCCGTTACATTAGCAGCCCAAATAGGAACTCTACCTATTATGGCTTATCATTTTAAACAAATATCAGTAATATCCTTAGGGACTAACCTTTTAATCATACCTTTATTAGCTCCTATTATATCAATAGCATTTCTAAGTATTCTAATAGGAAGCCTATCCTTTAGAGCGGGTTTTATAGTAAACCAAATAAATAATCAGCTATTAAATTATGTTCATTGGATTTCGGCAAAATGTGCTATAATACCATATGGTAGCTTTGAAATTAAGGAAGTGAAAATTATATACATATTAGGGTATTACATAACTATTGCAATTATTTATTTTATCTATAGACAAACATCAAATAAGGAAAGTAATTTTCAGAAGAAAGGGTTAGTGAATTTAAATGAGCTATAAGGAATTGATGGATTCTATCAAAAAAAAAGAAATAAAAAATATATATTTGTTTTACGGTGAGGAAGATTATTTAATAAACAATGCTTTGGAGAAGTTGAAAAAAACCATAGTTGACCCTAGCTTTGAGCAGCTTAATTTTATGATCCTTGAGGGGAAGGAAGTTACTGCTTCTCAGATAGTAGATGCGTGTGAGACGCTTCCGTTTATGTCAGAAAGAAAACTGGTATATTTAAAAAATATGGATATATTTCAAGGTAAATCGAAAGTTTTTTCTGAGGATGAGGAGAAATATATTATTGACTATATTAAACAGATACCTAATAGTACGACTCTGGTAATTTATGGGGCTGTAGCGGTGGACACAAGAAGAAAAATTGTAAAGGAAATAAAAAAATATGGTCAAGTAGTAGAATTTACAAAGCTGACTGAAGATGAATTTAATAAATGGATAAAAAAAATATTTAAATTCTACGGCAAAACTATTGAGGCTAAGGAATTGGCATTTCTTAAAATGCATTTGGATTATTTAGGTAGAAATGCATCCCAAACTCTTTTAAGTGTAGAAAATGAAATAAAAAAGGTAATAAGTTTTATGGGGGAAAAAATAATCTTAGAAGAGGTTCATATAGAAAAAGTGCTTACCTCCAGTTTTCATAATGACATATTTAAACTACTAGATGCCATTGAAAAACGAAATACATCGGAGGCCATTAAAAGATTAAATCATATTCTAGAAGAGGGAGAGCCTATTTTAAAGATATTAACAAC